>NZ_JBSFWU010000074.1:0-40212 GCF_053594995.1 Streptomyces sp. NPDC002536 | reverse complement strand
AACGCCCGGTTACATTCCGAACCCGGAAGCTAAGCCTTTCAGCGCCGATGGTACTGCATGGGGGACCGTGTGGGAGAGTAGGACGCCGCCGAACTTTTCTTCAGAAAGCCCTGACGGGGAACTCCGGTTCCCTGTCAGGGCTTTCTTGCATTTATGACCTCATCGCTCCCCTTCCTCTGCCCCGGGCCACCCTTTCCAGGGCGGCCCGGAGGCGACGTCCTAATCGTTGCCGCCCACACCCGCCGCGCGGGCGAGTTCGAGGTCGAGGGACTCGCGCCGGATGCGCTGATCCGTATAAAGCAGCGTGGTCACCGCGGCCATAAAAGGCAGTGCGATCGTGGAGGCGACGATGGCACCGATACCGGTAATGATCACGGCCGGCCAGCTTGTGGCGTCCTTGGTGAAGATCGTTTGAATGAGTCCACCCGGAATCTGCACCATCGACGAGAAAACGAAAACCAGGAAACTGCTCACGAACGTCACGCCGAAGATTCGTCCCCATGAGCCCCGCACCAGCTTCGCCGAGCGCCGGATGGAATCGATTACGCCCTGCTTCTCCAGAATCAGCACGGGTGCCGCAAGGCTGTAGCGAATCCAGAGCATGACGGCCAGCACCGCTCCGGCAAGGAGTCCGAGAAACATGAACGGGACCCCGGCCGCTTCCGTGCCGGCCGCGGCGATGATCAGCCCCGGCAGCAGGCATGCCAGGACGACTCCGCCGATGAGGAGCGGCACGAGAACGAGGAGCCCGGCCATGCCGGCCAGCCTCGGCCGGGCCTCCTGCCAGGCCTCGCGTGCCGTCATCGGGCGGCCCAGTACCGCGCGGCTGACCACGGCCGTGAACATCGCCGTTGCCACGATCGAGCCGGCCAGGCCTATCAGCCCGGTCACCGCCAGGCTGCCGAAGGTGCCGCCCAGGGCGTTGAGCAGTTCCTTGACGCTGACCGTCTCGCCCTGCTCCCGCAGGGACTGCAGGTCCTGCAGCTTGCCGAGCCAAGGCCGGGTGATCGCGGTCTCCACGACCTGGGTGCCGGCCGCCACGGCCAGCGAGACCCCGACGAAGGTGCGCCAGTACCTGCGCATCGTGGCGAAAGCCCCCTCCAGGAGCTCGCCCAGGGTGAGCGGGCGCAGCGGGACCACGCCCGGCTTGGGAGCCGGAGGGACCGGGGGCGCCCAGCCGCCGCCACCCCAGCCGTTCCCGCCCCAGCCCTGCTGGCCTCCCCATCCCTGGGGACCGCCCGGCGGAGAGTTGTTCATCGTCTGTTGCTCCTTTTCACTGCCCGTACCGGTTGCCGGGTACGGCCGCAGGTACGGGCCATTGCCCGGTCAGCCATCGTGTCACGGCGCTCGAAGCGCATGACCGGGCTCGTAAGGGGGAGAGACGCAGGGAGACCTTCAATAGTTGGTGTGTGCGGGGCAGACTGGACGAATGGCTGATCAGTACGCGGCATCCGCGGCTTCTGCTGTTCCGGGCGGTCCCGGGTCTCCCGGCGTCTCGGACCTCGTACCTGCACTGCGTTGGGAGGAGCGGCCCGAGGGCCCGGTGGTCGTACTGCTGGACCAGCGGAGACTGCCGGCCGAGGAGGTGGAGCTGGTCTGCACGGACGTTCCCGCGCTGGTGGAGGCCATACATGCGCTCGCCGTGCGCGGGGCGCCCCTGCTGGGGATGGCGGGGGCGTACGGCCTGGCTCTGGCGGCGGTGCGCGGCTTCGATGTGGAGGAGTCCGCCCAGATGCTCGCGCACGCCCGCCCCACGGCGGTGAATCTGGGGTACGGGGTGCGGCGTGCCCTGGCGGCTCACCGCAGTGCGCTGCGGGGCGGCGCCGATGCCGCAGGGGCTGCTGCGGCCGCCCTCGCGGAGGCGCGGGCGCTGCACCGTGAGGACGCCGAGGCGAGTGCCCGTATGGCGGCGCACGGTCTGGCGTTGCTGGAGGAGCTGCTGCCGGGCGGCGGCTACCGGATCCTGACGCACTGCAATACGGGTGCTCTGGTCTCGGGCGGTGAGGGGACGGCGCTGGCGGTGGCCGGTGCGGCGCACCGCGCGGGTGAGCTGCGGCGGCTGTGGGTGGACGAAACGCGGCCGTTGCTGCAGGGCGCGCGGCTGACCGCGTACGAGGCCGCACGGGCCGGCATGGCGTACACGCTGCTGACGGACAACGCCGCGGGGTCGCTGTTCGCGGCGGGGGAGGTGGACGCGGTCCTGGTCGGCGCCGACCGGATAGCCGCGGACGGGTCGGTGGCCAACAAGGTGGGGAGCTATCCGCTGGCGGTGCTGGCCCGCTATCACCACGTGCCGTTCGTGGTCGTGGCACCGACCACCACGGTGGACCTCGGGACGGCCGAGGGCGCGGCCATCGAGGTGGAGCAGCGGCCGGGGCACGAGGTGACGGAGCTGGCAGCGCCGTCGGTTCCCGGGGCGGGCGCGGAGGCGGGGTCGGGGGTGCCGGTGGCGCCCCTGGGAACGCAGGCCTACAACCCTGCGTTCGATATCACACCGCCCGAGTTGGTGACCGCGATTATCACGGAAAACGGGGTTGTTTCGCCCGTGACGGAGGCCGGTCTGGCGGAGCTGTGTGCCAGGTCACGATCGGGTAATGGGATGATGTCGATATGAAGGGACGCGTCCTTGTCGTCGACGACGACACCGCACTGGCCGAGATGCTCGGAATCGTTCTGCGTGGCGAGGGTTTCGAGCCGTCGTTTGTTGCCGACGGTGACAAGGCACTTGCTGCATTTCGCGAGGCCAAACCGGATCTTGTATTGCTCGATCTCATGCTGCCCGGCCGGGACGGCATTGAGGTGTGCAGGCTGATCCGGGCCGAGTCCGGAGTGCCGATCGTGATGCTCACCGCGAAGAGCGACACGGTCGACGTGGTGGTCGGGCTGGAGTCCGGCGCCGACGACTACATCGTCAAGCCGTTCAAGCCCAAGGAGCTGGTGGCCCGGATCCGGGCGCGGCTGCGCAGGTCGGAGGAGCCGGCGCCGGAGCAGCTGACGATCGGCGATCTGGTCATCGACGTCGCCGGGCACTCGGTCAAGCGCGACGGCCAGTCCATCGCGCTGACGCCGCTGGAGTTCGACCTGCTGGTCGCCCTGGCCCGCAAGCCCTGGCAGGTGTTCACCCGTGAGGTGCTGCTGGAGCAGGTGTGGGGTTATCGGCACGCGGCGGACACGCGACTGGTCAACGTGCATGTGCAGCGGCTGCGCTCCAAGGTCGAGCGTGACCCCGAGCGCCCCGAGATCGTGGTGACCGTGCGCGGCGTGGGCTACAAGGCCGGGCCGAGCTGAGCATGACGGGAAACGGTGCCGCCCCGGAGCGGGGCGTGGGGCGGCCCGTCGGTTCGACGGGCGGCATATCTCTTCTCCGCCGCCTGTGGCGTGCCGGGCAGATGCTGCCCGACGGTGCCGCGGCGGGGTCGGTGCATCCCGTGCTGCGGCTGTACGTGCGCTGGGTGCGGCGTCCGCTGCTGCCGGCGATGCGGCTGTGGCGGCGCAACATCCAGCTGCGGGTGGTCGCCACCACGCTGCTGATGTCGCTCGGTGTGGTGCTGCTGCTCGGTGTGGTCGTCATCGGTCAGGTGCGCAACGGTCTGCTGGACGCCAAGCGGCATGCCTCGCAGAGCCAGGCCGCGGGCGGTTTCAAGGCGGCGCAGGATGCTGCCGGGGCGGTGGCCGACGGCCGCAGCCAGGACGGCGGACAGCAGTCCGGCGGCCGGGGGACCCCGGATCCGGGTGCGTGGCTGACGCAGCTGGTGCAGCAGCTCGCCAGCGGCGGGCAGGGCGTCTACTACGTCGTGGCGCTCAGTGCGGGCGACAGCGATGCGATGGCCACGGGCTCGTTCATCGGGCGCGGGCCGCGGGCCTCGGGGGACATCGATCCCGAGCACAGTGTGCCCGTCGACCTGCGCAGGCAGCTGGACACCAAGACGGGCACGTTCGAGAAGCCCGGGTCGATCAAGCGCAGTGCCTCGGACGAGGGGCAGCCGGCGCTGGTGGTCGGCAAGCGGATGTACGACATCAACGGCAAGGCCTACCAGCTGTACTACCTCTTCCCGTTCACTCAGGAGGAGAAGTCGCTGACGCTGGTGAAGACGACGCTGGCGACGGCCGGGGTGTTCGTCGTCGTGCTGCTGGGGGCCATCGCCTGGCTGGTCGTGCGGCAGATCGTGACGCCGGTGCGGATGGCCGCCGGGATCTCGGAGCGGCTCGCAGCCGGTGTGCTGCATGAGCGGATGAAGGTCACCGGCGAGGACGACATCGCTCGTCTGGGTGAAGCCTTCAACAAGATGGCACAGAACCTGCAGGTCAAGATCCAGCAGTTGGAGGAGCTGTCGCGGATGCAGCGGCGGTTCGTCTCGGACGTGTCGCACGAGCTGCGGACGCCGCTGACGACCGTGCGGATGGCGGCGGACGTCATCCACGAGGCGCGCGAGGACTTCGACCCGGTGACCGCGCGTTCGGCCGAGCTGCTGTTCGGGCAGCTGGACCGGTTCGAGTCGCTGCTGGCCGACCTGCTGGAGATCAGCCGGTTCGACGCGGGGGCCGCGGCCCTGGAGGCCGAGCCGATTGACCTGCGCGATGTGGTCGGCCGTGTGGTGGAGGGTGCGCTGCCGCTGGCGGACCGCAAGGGCAGCCGGATCGTCGTGCGCGGTGCGGAGCAGCCGGTCATCGCCGAGGCGGACGCCCGGCGCGTGGAGCGGGTGCTGCGGAACCTGGTGGTCAACGCCGTGGAGCACGGCGATGGCCGGGACGTGGTCGTCCGGCTGGCGGTGGCCGGCGGTGCGGTCGCGGTCGCGGTGCGCGACTACGGCGTGGGCCTCAAGCCCGGTGAGGCGACACGGGTGTTCAACCGTTTCTGGCGGGCCGATCCGGCCCGGGCGCGGACGACCGGCGGTACGGGCCTGGGGCTGTCGATCGCGGTGGAGGACGCGCGGCTGCACGGCGGCTGGCTGCAGGCGTGGGGCGAGCCGGGCGGCGGTTCGCAGTTCCGGCTGACGCTGCCGCGGACGGCCGGTGACACGCTGCGCGGTTCGCCGATTCCGCTGGAGCCGGAGGACTCGCGGCGCAACCGCGGGCTGAACGAGGCCGGGGTGCCGATGGCGGCCGTGGGCCGGGGCGCGCCCCCGCTGCCGGCGTCCGTGCCGGCACAGACGAGGAACGTCCGGCCGTCCGCCGACCCGACGGCGCTGCCGGGAAACGGCGCGCGAGTGGTCGCGCGCCAGGGCGGTGCACCGGAGGGCAGGACCGGACGGCCGGTGGTCGATGGGAACGACAGCAGCATCGGCAGTGGAGGCGACCATGACGCTCAGGACTGAGGGCGTTGACGGCCGTCTCCGCAGAGGGCGCACGCGTCGGGGTGCGCGCTCACTGGTGGGTGTGTGCGGCGTGGCCGTCAGCGGGGTGCTGCTGGCGGGCTGTGCGTCGATGCCGGACGGCGGGGACGTGATGTCGGTCGACGCCTCGCAGCGTGCGGATGCCGATTCGCAGGTGCGCGTCTATGGTGTCCCGCCGCGCAAGAACGAGCAGCCGCAGGAGCTTGTGGCGGGCTTCCTGGAGGCCACCACGAGCGACGAAGCGGACTATGCGACGGCGCGCATGTACCTGGCGAAGAGTGTGAAGCGTCAGTGGGACCCGTCGACCTCGATCACCGTGCTGTCGTCGGTGCCCCAGGTGCGGGTGGAGCACAGCGGGGGCGACCGTGAGCAGACGGTCACCATCACGCTGACCGGCAAGCAGGTCGCGAAGGTGGACGCCCGGCACGCCTACAAGCCGGACGAGGGCGACTACCAGGCGCAGATGCACATGACGCGGGAGGACGGCGAGTGGCGCATCGACGCTCCGCCGGACGGGCTGGTGCTCGGGATCTCCGACTTCCAGCGCATCTACCGCTCTGCCAACAAGTACTACTTCGCCGAGACGGGTCCGGGCGGCAGCAGCCCGGGCCGCGGCCGGGACGTGCTCGTCGCCGACCCGGTGTATCTGCGCAAGCGGATAGACCCGGTGACGTCTTCGGTGAAGGCTCTGCTGGACGGTCCGACGACCTGGCTGGACCCGGTGGCGGGGACGGCCTTTCCGACCGGTACGCGCCTGCTGGACGACCGGCTCTCGCTGGACGACTCCAATGCGCTGAAGGTCCGGCTGAGCGACCAGGCGGCGGGCGCCGGCCAGGACCAGTGCCTGCGGATGGCCGCCCAGGTGCTCTACACCGTGCAGGAGTCGGCCAAGGTCACCGATGTGACGCTGGAGCGCAAGGACGGGTCGCGGCTGTGCGTGCTCGGGCGCGACCAGGCCAAGTGGTATGCGCCGGACCAGACGGCCGGGCAGGCCGACCGGCAGTTCTTCGTCGACGCCCAGCACCGCCTGGTGGGCCTGGCCGACGGCGACGAGGAGCCGCGCCGGGTGCCGGGGCCGTTCGGTGCGGACGGTGCCGTGCCGCTGCGCTCGGTGGCCGTCGACCGGTCCGAGCGCCGGGCCGCGGGCGTCTCCGCGAACGGGCAGATGCTGTACGTCGCCGCGCTGCAGTCCGGCGTCCCCCTGGGCGAGGCCCGGGTGACCGCCCGCGGGAGCGGCCCGAAGGCGGGCCTGACGGCGCCCAGCTGGGACGGGCTGGGTGATCTGTGGGTCGCCGACCAGGACCAGGAACATCCGCGGCTGCTGCGGCTGCCGGGCGGTACGGGCACGCCGGAGGAGGTCCAGGTGCCCGCGCTGGACGGCGGGCGGATCACCGGGCTGCGGGTCGCGGCCGACGGGGTGCGCATCGCTCTGCTGGTGACGAAGGGCGACCGTACGTCCCTGAAGCTCGGCCGGGTCGAGCGCAGGACGAGCACCGGGAAGCCGGTGCTGTCGGTGCAGGAGCTGCGTTCCGTGGCGCCGCGGCTGGAGAACGTCGACGCCGTCTCCTGGGCCGGTGCCAGCAGGCTGCTGGTCGCCGGGAGCGAGCAGGGCGGCCTGCAGCAGCTGCAGTACATCGAGACCGACGGTTCGCTGTCGAACACCGCGGCCCTGCCGGGGATCACCGGCGTGCGCGCCATTGCGGCCCCCGAGAGCACGGGCAAGTCCCAGGCGCTGGTCGCCGAGGGCGACGGCGGCATCGTCCGGCTGCTGCCGGACGCGAACTGGAAACTGGTGGCCAAGGAGGGGACGGCGCCGGTCTACCCGGGGTAGCCGGGCATATGCCCGGAGTTTTCCACAGGGGTGGCGGCCGGCACTCCGCGGCGGGACAGTGGTGCCGTGCGGGGGTGGTGGCAGGAGATCGCGGGGCTGGTGCTGCCGTCTCCGTGTACGGGGTGCGGTCTCGGCCGGTCCGTGCTGTGCGAGGAGTGCCGGGCGCGGTTGTGCGGGCGGCGGCCCCGGCAGGTGCGGCCTGACCCGGTGCCGCCCGGGTTGCCGCCGGTGTTCGCGGCGGCGCCGTACGCGGCCGGGGTGCGTTCCGTGCTGCTCGCGCACAAGGAGCGGGGTGCGCTGGGGCTGGCGGAGCCGCTGGGCGCCGCGCTGGCGGGCGCGGTGCAGGCAGCCGGTACACCTGGAGGGGGATGGGACGGATGGGCCGGGAGAGGCCCGTTGCTGCTCGTGCCGGTGCCTTCGGCGCGGCGGGCGGTGGCGGGGCGCGGGCACGATGCGTGCAGGCGCGTCGCGCTGGCCGCGGCGCGGGCTCTGCGGGGTGCGGGCGTCCCGGCCCGGACGGCCGCCGTGCTGCGGTTGCGCCGGGCGGTGGCCGACCAGGCGGAGCTGGACGCGCATGAGCGGTGGGCGAACGTGGCGGGGGCGATGGGGGCCGTGCGAGAGGCGGGGCGCGTGTGGCGCGACGGTGGCCCGGTGGTGCTGGTGGACGACCTGATGACGACCGGGGCCTCGCTGGCCGAGGCGGCCCGTGCCGTCGGCGTCTCGGGCGGGCGGGCCGCGGCCGCCGCGGTGGTCGCTGCGGCACCACGCGCTTTCGAAAACAACCGGAACTGATGCGGAACGAACGGCGTTCCTGAGGGAAACGGCAGGAAAACACCTGAACGGAGGTACGTCGCGGTAGGGGGTACCGACAGGCTTCCGAGCGAGATATGTTCGGTTGTGAGGAATGGCAGGAGCTATGCCTCATATCTCCGAATGGCGCACTTCCTGCGCCGTGGTCGAAGCTGGAAAGAAGCTTCGGTCCGGTGGGGTGTCGATCTTCCCGGTGGGGGAGGAGGAGGTGAAAACCGCCTAGTCGGTGGCTCCGGGCCGGCCCCGGGGCCTGATGCAAGAGGGATGCGCTCCGCAACCTTCGGCGGAGCGATCCGGGAACGGAGTTCTGCGTGGACATCGTCGTCAAGGGCCGCAAGACAGAGGTGCCCGAGCGGTTTCGCAAGCACGTGGCCGAGAAGCTGAAGCTGGACAAGGTCCAGAAGCTCGACAGCAAGGTGATCAGCCTCGACGTGGAGGTGTCCAAGGAGCCCAACCCGCGACAGGCAGACCGCTCCGACCGCGTGGAGATCACCGTTCGCGGGCGGGGCCCGGTGATCCGGGCCGAGGCGGCGGCGACCGATCCCTATGCCGCGCTGGACCTGGCCACGGCCAAGCTCGAGGCGCGGCTGCGCAAGCAGCACGACAAGCGTTTCACGCGTCGCGGCAACGGCCGCATTCCGGCCAGCGAGGTGTCGGCGGCCGTCATCGGCGCTGCGGAGCTCAACGACAGCGGTCAACTCGCCGCGATCCAGGAGGCGAACGGCGTTCCGGTCACCCGTATGGGGTCGCTGGAGATCCAGGGCGAGGGCCCGCTGGTGGTCCGGGAGAAGACCCATACCGCAGCACCCATGACGCTCGACCAGGCGCTCTATGAAATGGAGTTGGTCGGCCACGACTTCTATCTGTTCGTCGACTCCGAGACCAAGATGCCCAGTGTCGTCTACCGGCGGCACGCGTACGACTACGGCGTCATCCACCTGAACGCCGATCCCCTCTTCGAGGCGGAGCCCGGCGGTGCGGGCGGAGCGCTCGGCGGCTGACCCGGCAGGCCCAGGGCCTCGCCCGGAGTGAGCCCACCCAACCGTGACGGTGCCCTTGGAGCGTTCGCGCTCCCGGGGCACCCCCGTGTGGTCGTACGGCCGGGAAGCACCGCCCGGGCCCTCCGGCATGAAATCATGGCTGGGCCAACCGCCGGTGCGCCGGAACCGGTTGGGACGGGCGGCAGCAGCGTGCGACCGCGAGGGGCCATGGCCTTCAGGGGGAGGAACGATGGCGGACAGGTTCGGGCCCGTACTCGTGCCCGGCGAGGACGAGGAGGGCGCCCGCGTGGGCCGGGGCGCCAGGTGCGAGGAGCCGATCCGGGTACTGGTCGTGGACGACCACGCGCTCTTCCGCCGGGGGCTGGAGATCGTCCTGGCCCAGGAGGAGGACATCCTGGTCGTGGGGGAGGCCGGGGACGGCGCGGAGGCGGTGGACAAGGCGGCGGACCTGCTGCCGGACATCGTGCTGATGGACGTGCGGATGCCCAAGCGGGGCGGCATCGAGGCCTGTACCTCCATCAAGGAGGTGGCCCCCAGCGCGAAGATCATCATGCTGACGATCAGCGACGAGGAGGCGGACCTCTACGACGCGATCAAGGCCGGGGCGACGGGCTACCTCCTCAAGGAGATCTCCACGGACGAGGTGGCCACCGCGATCCGGGCCGTCGCGGACGGGCAGTCGCAGATCAGCCCGTCGATGGCGTCCAAACTGCTGACCGAGTTCAAGTCGATGATCCAGCGCACCGACGAGCGCCGGCTGGTGCCGGCGCCGCGGCTCACGGACCGCGAGCTCGAGGTGCTGAAGCTGGTGGCGACGGGGATGAACAACCGTGACATCGCCAAGGAGTTGTTCATCAGCGAGAACACGGTCAAGAACCACGTGCGGAACATCCTGGAGAAGCTGCAGCTGCACTCCAGGATGGAGGCCGTGGTCTACGCGATGCGGGAGAAGATCCTGGAGATCCGGTAGGGAGATCCGGTAAGGATCTCAGTCCACGGCGCGGGTCAGCGCCTTGGCGATGTCCCGATCGTCGCAGCGTTCGATGCGCACCGCGTCGCAGCCGACCCACTCCGCGGCCTCGCGCAGCGCCCGCGCCATCGGGGCGACCGCGGCCGGGCCGTCCAGCGAGACCTGCCGGGCCACCAGGGTCCTGCCCTCGCGGGCCGGGTCCACCCGGCCCGCCAGACGGCCGCCGGTCAGCAGTGGCATGGCGAAGTAGCCGTGGACCCGCTTCTGCCGGGGCACATACGCCTCCAGGCGGTGGGTGAAGCCGAACATCCGCTCCGTGCGCGGCCGGTCCCAGATCAGGGAGTCGAACGGGGAGAGCAGCGTGGTCCGGTGGCGCCTGCCCTTCAGTGCGGAGAGGCCCGCCAGCGCCTGCGGGTCGGCCCACGCAGGCTTGCTCCAGCCCGCCACTTCCACCGGCACCAGGCCCGTGTCCTCGATGACCGCGTCCACCTGCTCGCCCTTGAGACGGTGGTAGTCCGCGAGGTCCGCACGCGTGGCCACGCCCATGGCGGCGCCCGCCTGGGCGACCAACTGCCGTATGCACGCGGCGTCGTCGAGGTCGTCGTGGAAGAGGGCGTCCGGAATGGCGCGCTCCGCCAGCTCGTAGACCCGCTTCCAGCCGCGCCGCTCGGTGCAGACCACCTCGCCCGTGTCGAGCAGCCACTCCACCGCGATCTTCGTCTCGGACCAGTCGTACCACTCTCCCCCGTTCTTCGCGCCGCCCAACTCGCTTGCCGTCAGCGGGCCGTCGGCCTTGAGGCGGTCACGGACCGCCGCGCAGGAGCGCTCGGCGTCCTCCAGGACGTGCCAGCGGTGGCCGCGGGCGACGAACGCCCGGCGGCGGAAGGCGAAGAGCGGCCACTCCTCGACGGGCAGGACGCAGGCCGCGTGCGACCAGTACTCGAAGCCGTGCGGGGCCGCTCCCGCCGCCTGCGGTGCCCAGTACGCCTGCTCGACGGCATCGCGGCCGATCGCGCCCAGCCGGGCGTACGGCACCAGCTCGTGCGAGCGGGCCAGCACCGAGATCGTGTCCAGCTGGACCGCGCCCAGCCGGCGCAGCACTCCCCGCGCGCCCGCCCGGCGGTCCGGGGTGCCGAGCAGGCCTTGGGCGTGCAGGGCGAGGCGTCGGGCCTCGCCGGCGGACAACCCGGTCTCGGCCCTACGGCCCCGTGCGGCAGCGGAAGTTGTCATGACGGCACCCTAGGGCCGGCCACTGACAACGCCCCGTTCCCGGCCCTCAGCCGCGCTCGGGCCAGGGGAGGTACGGCGTCTCCGCGGGCCGGTCGAGGTCCGAGGGGAGCAGCGAGCCGATCCAGGCGTCGCGCCGGGTGCCCTGGTGGATGATCTTCGCGCGCATGGTGCCCTCCATCCGGAAGCCGGCCTTCAGGGCCACGGCGCGGGAGCCCTCGTTGCCCGCTTCCGCGTACCACTCCAGCCGCTCGACGCCCAGGTCCTCGAAGGCCCAGCGGATCGTCTCGCGCGCCGCCTCCACGGTGCAGCCGCGGCCGCGGTGCTCCTTGGCCGTCCAGTACCCCAGCTCGGCCTGGCGCTCCGCCGTGCGCAGCTGCGCGAGCCGTACGAGGCACATGGCCCCCACCAATTGCCCGGTTTCGCCGTAAAAGACACCGAACGTGTACATCGTGTCGTTCCGCCAGCCGTCGGGACAGGTCTCCTCGACGAAGAGCCGGGCGTCCTCGATCCGGTAGGGGTCGGGCACGTTGGTGTAGCGCGGGATGTCCGGGTCCTGGCAGGCCGCGTGCACATCGGGCACGTCGGAGGGTGAGAAGGGGCGCAGGACCAGGCGTTCCGTGGTGAGGGTTATCGGCTCCATGAACGGAGTGTAGGGACCCGGTGCCGGGCACTCCCGGGAATATCCGTTCGTTGGATGTGCGGGTGACACTCGGCCTCGGTGATGACGGACCTCCCGGCGCGGCGGGGTCCTCGCTTACGATGGCCGTTGCGGCGGGGACTGTCCCGTCGTGCCCGCGCACCCCGCCGTGCCCAGGCCCGACCGGCAAGGAGCCAGCCTACGTGTCCGTCTTCGGCAAGATCATGCGTGCAGGAGAAGGCAAGATCCTGCGCAAGCTGCACCGCATCGCGGACCAGGTCAATTCCATCGAAGAGGACTTCGTCAACCTCTCCGACGCCGAGCTGCGCGCCCTGACCGACGAGTACAAGCAGCGCTACGCCGACGGCGAGAGCCTGGACGACCTGCTCCCCGAGGCGTTCGCCACCGTCCGTGAGGCCGCCAAGCGCGTCCTCGGCCAGCGGCACTACGACGTGCAGCTCATGGGCGGCGCCGCGCTGCACCTGGGCTACGTCGCGGAGATGAAGACCGGTGAGGGCAAGACCCTGGTCGGCACGCTGCCCACGTACCTGAACGCCCTGTCGGGCAAGGGCGTCCACCTGATCACGGTCAACGACTACCTGGCCGAGCGCGACTCCGAGATGATGGGCCGCGTGCACCGGTTCCTCGGTCTGACGGTCGGCTGCATCCTCGCCAACATGACGCCGGCGCAGCGCCGCGAGCAGTACGGCTGCGACATCACCTACGGCACGAACAACGAGTTCGGCTTCGACTACCTGCGCGACAACATGGCGTGGTCGCAGGACGAACTGGTGCAGCGCGGCCACAACTTCGCCGTGGTCGACGAGGTCGACTCGATCCTCGTCGACGAGGCCCGTACGCCGCTGATCATCTCCGGCCCGGCCGACCAGGCCACCAAGTGGTACGGCGACTTCGCCAAGCTCGTCACCCGGCTCGCCAAGGGCGAGCCCGCCAACCCGCAGAAGGGCGTCGACGAGACCGGCGACTACGAGGTCGACGAGAAGAAGCGCACGGTCGCCATCCACGAGGCCGGCGTCGCCAAGGTCGAGGACTGGCTGGGCATCGACAACCTCTACGAGTCGGTCAACACCCCGCTCGTCGGCTACCTCAACAACGCCATCAAGGCGAAGGAACTCTTCAAGAAGGACAAGGACTACGTCGTCATGGACGGCGAAGTCATGATCGTCGACGAGCACACCGGCCGTATCCTCGCCGGCCGCCGCTACAACGAGGGCATGCACCAGGCGATCGAGGCGAAGGAAGGGGTGGACATCAAGGACGAGAACCAGACGCTCGCCACGATCACCCTGCAGAACTTCTTCCGCCTCTACGACAAGCTCTCCGGCATGACCGGTACGGCGATGACCGAGGCCGCCGAGTTCCACCAGATCTACAAGCTCGGCGTCGTCCCGATCCCGACGAACAAGCCCATGGTCCGCAAGGACCAGTCCGACCTCATCTACCGCACCGAGGTCGCCAAGTTCGCCGCCGTCGTCGAGGACATCGCGGAGAAGCACGAGAAGGGCCAGCCGATCCTCGTCGGCACCACCTCGGTCGAGAAGTCCGAGTACCTCTCGCAGCAGCTCGCCAAGCGCGGCATCCCGCACGAGGTGCTCAACGCCAAGCACCACGAGCGCGAGGCCTCGATCGTCGCCCAGGCCGGCCGCAAGGGCGCCGTCACCGTCGCCACCAACATGGCCGGCCGTGGTACGGACATCAAGCTCGGCGGCAACCCCGAGGACCTCGCCGAGGCCGAGCTGCGCCAGCGCGGCCTCGACCCCGAGGAGCACATCGAGGAGTGGGCCGCGGCCCTGCCCGCCGCCCTGGAGAAGGCCGAGCACGCGGTCAAGGCGGAGAAGGACGAGGTCGAGGAGCTCGGCGGGCTCTACGTGCTGGGCACCGAGCGGCACGAGTCGCGCCGCATCGACAACCAGCTGCGCGGTCGCTCCGGCCGTCAGGGCGACCCGGGCGAGTCCCGCTTCTACCTGTCGCTCGGCGACGACCTGATGCGTCTGTTCAAGGCCCAGATGGTCGAGCGCGTGATGGCCATGGCCAACGTCCCGGACGACGTGCCGATCGAGAACAAGATGGTCACCCGTGCCATCGCCTCCGCCCAGTCCCAGGTCGAGCAGCAGAACTTCGAGACCCGTAAGAACGTCCTGAAGTACGACGAGGTCCTCAACCGCCAGCGCGAGGTCATCTACGGCGAGCGCCGCCGCGTCCTGGAGGGCGAGGACCTGCACGAGCACGTCCAGCACTTCATGGACGACACCATCGACGCCTACATCCAGGCCGAGACGGTCGAGGGCTTCGCCGAGGAGTGGGACCTGGAGCGCCTGTGGGGCGCCTTCAAGCAGCTCTACCCGGTGAAGGTCACCATCGACGAGCTGGAGGACGCGGCCGGCGACCGGGCGGGCATCACCTCCGAGTTCATCGGCGAGTCCGTCAAGGACGACATCCACGAGCAGTACGCCGCCCGTGAGGAGGAGCTGGGCTCCGAGATCATGCGCGAGCTGGAGCGCCGCGTGGTGCTGTCCGTCCTGGACCGCAAGTGGCGTGAGCACCTCTACGAGATGGACTACCTCCAGGAGGGCATCGGCCTGCGCGCGATGGCCCAGAAGGACCCGCTCGTCGAGTACCAGCGCGAGGGCTTCGACATGTTCACCGCGATGATGGAGGGCATCAAGGAGGAGTCCGTCGGCTACCTGTTCAACCTGGAGGTCCAGGTCGACCAGCAGCTCGAGGAGGTCCCGGTCGAGGAGGGCGCCGAGCGCCCGGCCCCGGCGGAGGCGGTCCAGGACGGCGTGCCGGCCGCCCGTCCGGAGATCCGCGCCAAGGGCCTCTCGGCCCCGCAGCGCCCGGCGCAGCTGCACTTCTCCGCTCCGACCGTGGACGGCGAAGGCGGCGTGGTCGAGGGCGACTTCGCCAGCGACGACACGGGCGAGTTCCGCTCCGCGGCGGACGGCATGACCCGCGCCGAGCGCCGCAAGGCCCAGAAGAACGGTGTCGGCGGCCGTCGACGCAAGAAGTGACCGTGCCGGCCGTGTGCCGGTAGCAGCGTGACCGCGAGGGGCGGGCCGCCCGGGGTGTTCCCGGGTGGGCCCGCCCCTCGCCGTGTCAGGCACGGGCCCCGCCCAGTTCCACCGCCGAGCAGCGCCAGCGCAGGTCCGGGCACTTCTCCAGGCGGAAGGCCAGGGCCTGGAGACGGTCGCCGGAGGCGATCCGGGCGAAGGCCTCGATCACCCCGGGCCGGGGGCGGAACTGCCCGCAGTGGCGTACGACGGGGGTGCGGCCGCCCGGCGGGGCGGGCCGCAGGGGCGTCCGGGGCGCCAGCGCGGTCAGCTGCTCGTAGGCCTCGCCGAGGGTGTGGCCGAGCATCGAGTGCACCGGCCGCTGACCGCTGAGGGTCAGCAGCAGCCGCTCGGCGAACCAGTAGTGCGGGAGCTTCTCGCGCTCGCGGCGCCGGGCCGCGGCGTCCGCGACGGGGCGGCGCGGGTCGGTGCGCCGTGGCGGTGCCGTCCTGGCGGTGGTGCTCCTGGTGCCCGTGATGCTCTTGGTCCTGTGCAGGTGCATGGTCGTCCCCCCGGGGTGCCGGGCCCGGTGAGTACCGGGCGGTAGCCGCGTGGGTGATCTTTTACCGGCGCTTTTCCGGGAGCGGCAAGGACGCCCGCGGGGCCCCGGCGGTGCCGCGTTCTTCACCTATCCGGGCGACGGGCTCCGCTCCGTCGCAGGTCGGACGCATGGCGGTCCGGGGCGCGGCACACCCGTCCCAGGGGCCACCCGCACTTCGAAGGGGGACTCCCGCCCGTATATTGGCTGCACAATCGTGAGAATCGATCGTGAGAATCAGCAGCGGCAGAAGCAGCGGCAGAACAGGAAAGCGGCGGTCATGCGCGTCTACGTCCCCCTGACCCTCCCCGGTCTCGCCGAGGTGCACAAGGCGGGCGAGCTCGGCCCGGCCCCCCTGGCCGCCTACGCCGTCACCCCCGCCCTGCGCGAGTGGTACGTCTCCGACGACCTGGAGGAGCTGGAGTACGCCGCGCTGGGCCGCGCCGCCCAGGGTTCGCTGCGGCTGCTCGCCGCCGATCCCGGCGCCCCGCGCCGCCGGGTGGTCGTGGCGGTGGACGTGGCCGACGGCGCCGTGACCGCCGTGGACCAGGAGCCGGACCGGGCCGGCTTCGGCGAGGTGCGGCTGGCGGCGCCGGTGCTGCTGCGCAAGGCGGCCGCGGTGCACGTCGACTCCGACGACGCCGAGGAGGACGTGGCGGCCGCGGCCGCGGCGCTGGACGCCGCGGACGGGGGCGACGACGACGCCCGCTTCACGGTCGACGGCGCCGACGACCACGAGCTGATGTGGTTCGGGGTCCAGGAGATCCCCAACCTCGTCTGAGCCCGTTGTCGTACCCGCCGGGTACCTTCGGGGGCATGGGGAAGCACAGGGCGCACATCGTCTGGGACTGGAACGGCACGCTCTTCCACGACACCGACGCGGTGATCGCGGCGACGAACGCCGCCTTCGCCGAGGTGGGCCTGGAGCCCATCACGCCGGCCAGGTACCGCGAGCTGTACTGCGTGCCGATCCCACGGTTCTACGAGCGGCTGATGGGCCGGCTGCCCACCCGGTCCGAGTGGGACCACATGGACGTCGTCTTCCACCGGCACTACCGGGACCAGCACATACGCTGCGGTCTCGCGGACGGCGCGGAGTCGCTGCTGGAGCACTGGCAGGAGGCCGGCCGCACCCAGTCGATCATGTCGATGTACGGGCACGAGGAACTGCTGCCGCTGGTGCGCGGTTTCGGCATCGAGCGCCGGTTCGTCCGGGTCGACGGGCGCACGGGCCCCTCGGGCGGCAGCAAGGCCGAGCACATGGTCCGCCACCTCGCCGGTCTCGACGGGGTGCGTGCGCAGCACACCGTGGTCATCGGCGACGCCGCGGACGACGCGGTCGCGGCGCGGCACGTCGGCGCCCACGCCGTGCTCTACACGGGCGGCTCCCACAGTCGCGCGAGCCTCGTCGGGGCGGGCGCTCCGGTGGTGGACAGCCTGGCGGAGGCGGTCGCGGAGGCGGAGCGGCTGGTGGCTGCCGCATCCGGCTGATCCGGCCGAAAACGTGCGCTTGCGGGGCACGGTGCGGCAGGCGGATCCGGGCGGCGGCTGAACGGCCCATCCACCGGGTGCGTACCCGGGGTTGTGCGGGATGCTGGGATACGTGGATGTGCGGAGACCAGGCGGAGATCAAGAGGAAGAGGAACGTCCGCGTCGCTGTGCAGAGTGTCAAAGTTGAGGCCCATGTTTTGTGCACAAACGCCTCGTGACGTGTTCCGGGGGAAGAGCGATAGCCTTACCAGGTGATCAGCGCGATATCCAGTCAGGGGCGTGGACGCTCCTGTCCTGCACCCGGAGCGCCACAGCGCCCCGGCCGGCGCTGGTCCCCGGAACCGGGCGCGACTGACGCAGTTGGCCAGGAACGGCCCGGTCACCCCTCATCCAGGCATACCGTCGAAGACGACCGGACACCCCGGGTCGTGGCGTGATGCCATCACCACCTATGTCACGCAACGGCGCGCGACAGGAGCCAGAGGACATGCAGACCAAGCTGGACGAAGCCAAGGCCGAACTGCTCGAGCGGGCGGCCCGCGTCGCTGAGAGCGGATCGGCCGGGGCGCCGCAGACGAACGGGCCGAAGGGCGAGGGCGGGCTCGGCCAGGAGGCCCTCGTCGCCTTTCTCCAGCGCTACTACCTGCACACGGCGCCCGAGGACCTCACCAGCCGCGACCCGGTCGACGTCTACGGTGCCGCCATCTCGCACTACCGGCTTGCGGAGAACCGCCCCCAGGGCACCGCGAACGTCCGGGTGCACACCCCGACCGTCGAGGAGAACGGCTGGACGTCCAGCCACTCCGTGGTCGAGGTCGTCACCGACGACATGCCCTTCCTGGTGGACTCGGTCACCAACGAGCTCTCCCGCCAGAACCGCGGCATCCACGTGGTGATCCACCCGCAGGTGGTCGTCCGCCGTGACCTCACCGGCCGCCTCCTGGAGGTCCTCGGCTCCTCCTGCGACGCCCACGGCACCGGCAAGGGCGCCGAGCTGCCGCACGACGCGCTTGTCGAGTCCTGGATCCACGTCGAGACCGACCGCGAGACCGACCGCGACGACCTCAAGCAGATCGCCGCCGACCTGGCGCGTGTGCTCTCCGACGTCCGCGAGGCCGTCGAGGACTGGGAGAAGATGCGCGACGCCGCGCTGCGCATCGCCGACGGCCTGCCCTCCGAGCCCGTCGCCTCCGACGTCCCCAAGACCGAGGTCAGCGAGGCCCGCGAGCTGCTGCGCTGGCTGGCCGCCGACCACTTCACCTTCCTGGGGTACCGCGAGTACGAGCTGACGAAGGTCGGTGCGGAGGACGCCGCGGAGGACACCCTCACCGCCGTTCCGGGCACCGGTCTGGGCATCCTGCGCTCCGACCCCGCCCACACCCCGGACGGGCACCACGACGGCCACCACGCCCCGCTCTCCCGGCCGACCTCGCCGTCCTTCAGCCGGCTCCCGGCGGACGCCCGCGCCAAGGCCCGCGAGCACAAGATGCTCGTCCTGACCAAGGCCAACAGCCGTGCCACCGTGCACCGCCCCTCCTACCTCGACTACGTCGGCGTGAAGAAGTTCGACGCCGACGGCAACGTCATCGGCGAGCGCCGCTTCCTGGGCCTGTTCTCCTCGGCCGCGTACACCGAGTCCGTCCGCCGCGTCCCGGTCATCCGCCGCAAGGTCGCCAAGGTGCTGGCCGACGCGGGCTTCTCCGCCGACAGCCACGACGGGCGCGACCTGCTCCAGATCCTGGAGACCTACCCGCGCGACGAGCTCTTCCAGACCCCGCCCGACCAACTGCGCTCCATCGCCACCAGCGTGCTCTACCTGCAGGAGCGCCGCCGGCTGCGGCTGTTCCTGCGCCGCGACGAGTACGGGCGCTACTTCTCCGCCCTCGTCTACCTGCCGCGCGACCGCTACACCACGGCCGTCCGGCTGCGGCTGATCGACATCCTCAAGGAAGAACTCAACGGCACCAGCGTCGACTTCACGGCCTGGAACACCGAGTCCGTCCTCTCCCGGCTGCACTTCGTCGTCCGCGTCGAGCCCGGCTCGACCCTGCCGGACCTCACCGACGCCGATGCCGAGCGCATCGAGGCCCGCCTGGTGGAGGCCGCCCGCTCCTGGGCCGACGGCTTCGCCGAGACGCTGACCGCCGAGGTCGGCGAGGAGCGCGCCGCCGAGCTGCTGCGCCGCTACGGCCAGGCCTTCCCCGAGGGCTACAAGGCCGACCACAGCCCGCGCGGCGCCGTCTCCGACCTCGGTCACCTGGAGAAGCTGACCACGGCCGGCGGCGACCGCAACTTCGAGCTCAGCCTCTACGAGCCGGTCGGCGCGGCCCCCGGCGAGCGTCGTTTCAAGATCTACCGCACGGGCGAGCCGGTCTCCCTGTCCGCCGTGCTGCCGGTGCTCCAGCGCCTGGGCGTCGAGGTCGTCGACGAGCGCCCGTACGAGCTGCGCTGCTCGGACCGGACGACCGCGTGGATCTACGACTTCGGTCTGCGGATGCCCGAGCGGGTCGAGGGCGACGACGCCCGTCACCGCTTCCAGGCCGCCTTCGCCGCCGTGTGGGCCGGTGACGCGGAGAACGACAACTTCAACAACCTCGTCCTGCGCGCCGGTCTCGACTGGCGTCAGGCGATGGTCCTGCGGGCCTACGCCAAGTACTTGCGGCAGGCCGGTTCGCCGTTCAGCCAGGCGTACATGGAGGACACCCTCAGCAACAACGTCCACACCACCCGCCTGCTGGTCAACCTCTTCGAGGCCCGGATGTCGCCGTCGCTGCAGCGCGCCGGCACGGAGCTGACCGACGGCATGCTGGAAGAGCTGGACGGCGCCCTGGACCAGGTCGCCAGCCTGGACGAGGACCGCATCCTGCGGGCCTTCCTGACGGTCATCAAGGCCACGCTGCGCACCAACCACTTCCAGAAGACGGACGGTCGGCCGCACCCGTACCTGTCCCTCAAGCTCGACCCGCAGGCCATTCCCGACCTGCCGGCGCCGCGTCCGGCGTTCGAGATCTGGGTCTACTCCCCGCGCGTCGAGGGCGTGCACCTGCGCTTCGGCAAGGTCGCGCGCGGTGGTCTGCGCTGGTCCGACCGGCGTGAGGACTTCCGTACCGAGATCCTCGGCCTGGTCAAGGCGCAGATGGTGAAGAACACCGTCATCGTGCCGGTCGGCGCCAAGGGCGGCTTCGTCGGCAAGCAGCTGCCGGACCCGTCGGTGGACCGTGACGCGTGGCTGGCCGAGGGCATCGCCTCGTACAAGACCTTCATCTCGGGTCTGCTCGACATCACCGACAACATGGTCGGCGGCGAGGTCGTCCCGCCCAAGGACGTCGTGCGCCACGACGAGGACGACACCTACCTCGTCGTCGCCGCCGACAAGGGCACCGCGACCTTCTCGGACATCGCCAACGAGGTCGCCGAGTCCTACGGCTTCTGGCTGGGCGACGCGTTCGCCTCCGGCGGTTCGGCCGGCTACGACCACAAGGGCATGGGCATCACGGCCCGCGGCGCCTGGGAGTCCGTCAAGCGGCACTTCCGCGAGCTCGGCCACAACACCCAGACCCAGGACTTCACGGTCGTCGGCGTGGGCGACATGTCCGGTGACGTGTTCGGCAACGGCATGCTGCTCTCCGAGCACATCCGCCTGGTGGCCGCCTTCGACCACCGCCACATCTTCCTCGACCCGACGCCGGACGCGGCCGTCTCGTACGCCGAGCGCCGCCGGCTGTTCGAGCTGCCCCGCTCCTCCTGGGCCGACTACAACACCAAGCTGCTGTCCCCGGGCGGCGGCATCCACCCGCGCACGGCCAAGTCGATCCCGCTGAACGCACATGTGCGCGAGGCCCTCGGCATCGAGCCGGGCGTCACCAAGATGACCCCCGCCGAGCTGATGAAGGCCATCCTCAGCTCGCCGGTCGACCTGCTGTGGAACGGCGGCATCGGCACCTACGTCAAGTCCTCCGCCGAGTCGAACGCGGACGTGGGCGACAAGGCGAACGACGCGATCCGCGTCGACGGCCGGGACCTGCGCGTCAAGGTGGTCGGCGAGGGCGGCAACCTGGGCCTGACCCAGCTCGGCCGGATCGAGTTCACCATGGCGGGCGGCCCGGACTCCACGGGCGGGCGGGTCAACACCGACGCGATCGACAACAGCGCCGGCGTGGACACCTCCGACCACGAGGTGAACATCAAGATCCTGCTCAACGCCCTGGTGACCGACGGCGACATGACCGTCAAGCAGCGCAACAAGCTGCTCGCCGAGATGACCGACGAGGTCGGCGAGCTCGTCCTGCGCAACAACTACGCGCAGAACGTGGCGCTGGCCAACGCCGTGGACCAGGCCCCCAGCCTGCTCCACGCGCACCAGCGGATCATGCGCCGCCTCGGCCGCGACGGACACCTCGACCGCGCCCTGGAGTTCCTGCCCACCGACCGGCAGATCCGCGAGCGGCTCTCCGGCGGCCGTGGGCTGACCCAGCCCGAACTGGCCGTCCTGCTCGCCTACATCAAGATCACCACGGCGGAGGAGCTGCTCGGCACCGAGCTGCCCGACGACCCGTACCTCGAGCGGCTGCTGTACGCCTACTTCCCGCAGGCGCTGCGCCAGTCGTTCGGCGAGCAGATCGACACCCACCCGCTGCGCCGCGAGATCGTGACGACCGTCCTGGTCAACGACACGGTCAACTCCGGTGGTTCGACCTTCCTGCACCGACTGCGCGAGGAGACCGGCGCCTCGATCGAGGAGATCGTCCGGGCGCAGACCGCGGCCCGGGAGATCTTCGGCCTGAACGCCGTGTGGGACGCCGTCGAGTCGCTCGACAACATCGTCGCCGCCGACGTGCAGACCCGGATCCGGCTGCACTCCCGCCGCCTGGTCGAGCGCGGCACGCGCTGGCTGCTCAACAACCGGCCGCAGCCGCTGCAGCTCACGGAGACGATCGAGTTCTTCCGCGACGGCGTGGACACGGTCTGGGCCGAGCTGCCCAAGCTGCTGCGCGGCGCCGACATCACCTGGTGGCAGTCGATCAACGACGAGCTGGTGGAGGCCGGTGTGCCGGGCGAGCTGGCGATGCGGGTCGCGGGCTTCTCGTCCGCCTTCCCGGCGCTGGACGTCGTCGCCATCGCCGAGCGCATCGGCAAGGCTCCGCTGGACGTGGCCGAGGTCTACTACGACCTGGGCGACCGCCTGCACATCAGCCAGCTGATGGACAAGATCATCGATCTGCCGCGGTCCGACCGCTGGCAGTCCATGGCCCGCGCCTCCATCCGTGAGGACCTCTACGCGGCCCATGCGGCGCTCACCTCCGACGTCCTGTCCGTGGGCAACGGCACCTCGACGCCGGAGCAGCGCTTCGGTGCGTGGGAGGAGAAGAACGCGGCCATCCTCAACCGCGCGCGGACGACGCTGGACGAGATCCGCAGCTCGGACGCGTTCGACCTGGCGAATCTGTCGGTCGCCATGCGGACGATGCGCACGCTGCTCCGTACCCACACCTGACCGGAATCCGGTCTTCCGGTGAACGCGGGCTGACAAGAATTCGACGCCTTGCACAAAAGGGGCGGTCCTGGGGAATTGTTCCCGGGGCCGCCCCTTTGCCGTGCTAAGAGAGACGAATGAGAGTCGTTTCGCGGCTTGTTGGCGGTCGGCCGGTCCGGGGGACGGTCGTCGCGGCGGGGGTCCAGCTGGCCGTCTCGGGCGTGGGATTCGCGGTCTGTCTGCTGATCAACCATCATCTCGGCCACTCCGTCGGCTACTTGCTGCACCGGTGGGACAGCGGGCAGTACCTGAAGATCGCCGAACGCGGCTATCCCGGTTCGCTCCCGCTGCGCGACGACGGGACGCCCAGGTTCACCCGGCTCGCCTTCTTCCCGCTCGTCCCGGCGCTCGTCCGGGGCATGCACGTGGTGACGCGCCTGCCCTACGCGTACGCGGGGGTGGCGGTCTCCTGGTGCGCGGCCGCACTGGCCGGGGCGGGGACGTACCGGCTGGTCCGGGCGGTGGGCGGGAGCGCGGCCGCGGGGTACGCGTGCGTGGCGCTGTGGGCCGCCTCGCCCTATGCCTTCGCGCTGTGGGTGCCGTACTCGGAGGCGGTGTTCGCCGCGGTGCTGCTGTGGACGCTCGTGGCGCTGCTGGCGGGCCGCTGGCTGAGGGCCGCGGTGCTGTGCGTGGTGGCCGGGACCGTGCGGCCGACGGCCACCGTGCTGGTGGGGACGGCGGTGCTGGCCGCCGGCTGGGCGCTGGTGCGGCGCCGCGGCGGGTGGCGGCCGTGGGCGGTGCTGGTGCTGGCCCCGCTGGGGCTGGCGGGCAGCTGGCTGTTCCTGGGCAGCCATGTGGGGCGTGCGGACGGCTGGTTCGAGGCGGAGAAGGCGTGGGGGCAGAGCTTCGACTTCGGGCGGGGCACGGCGCACGTCCTGAAGGGCATCCTGTTCTACCGGAACGTCCACGGCACCGACGACGTGCGGCACGCCGCCGTGTTCGCGCTGGTCCTGCTGACGGCCGTCGGGGTGCTGGCCCTGGCGCTGGACCGCACGGTGCCGTGGCCGCTGGTGGCGGCGCTCGCGGGGGCCTGGGTGCTGACGGTCGGGACGCCCGGCTCGCCGTTCTCCAAGCCACGTTTCATGCTGCCGTTCCTGCCGGTTCTGCTGTTGTTGGCGGCCCGGCCGCTCGCGCGTGCTCCGCTTGGCGTGCAGATCTGTCTCTACGGTGGAGGTGCGGTGGTCTCGGGTTGGTACGCGGCCGGGCTGCTCGTGGTGTTCGAGGGGTCGCCGTGAGGGGCGGCGCCGTGCGGCAGGCCGTGCACCGGGAGGGCCCGGAACACCCAGGCGCGGTAGGACCAGAAGCGGAACAGCGTGGCGGTCCCGATGCCGAGGAACTTGAACGCGTTGCTCTCGAAGGGTGTGTGCAGCCCGAAGCCGTAGGTGGCGACGTACAGGACGCCGTTCTCGACGACCAGCCCGGCGGCGCTGAAGGCCGCGAAGAGCAGGACCTCCCGGCTGCGCCGGCCGCGGCCGCGGTCGCGGTAGGTGAAGTGGCGCAGGCCGAGGTAGTTGAAGGCGATGGCGACCACGGTCGCGATCACGCTGCAGCGCACCACCGGCAGGCCGGTGAGGCCCCGGCAGACGTTGAAGACCGCCAGGTTGACGAAGATCCCCAGCCCGCCCACGGTGCCGAACTTGGCGAACTCCTGACCGAGCGCCCGCAGCCCCGTCCGGGCGGGCGCGTGCTTCTTCCCGGGTTCCCTCGGTCGCAAGGGCCTCTCCCTGTACGGTCGCCACGCATAGCCGACATTGCGCACAGTGCGCGCAGACAGCCGATTGTAGTGTAAATTGCCGCCGAAGGTGACGCAGTGCGACGGTATGACGACAGCAGGCGACGACAGCGAGGCCAGCGCATGACGAGGGGCGAGGCATGACAGAGGCGGTACTGCTCGTCGGCGGCAAGGGGACCCGGCTCCAGCCGCTCACCATCAACACGCCGAAGCCGATGGTCCCGGCCGCCGGGGTGCCCTTCCTCGCCCACCAGCTGGCCCGCGCCAGAGCCGCCGGCGTCCGCCACGTCGTGCTGGCCACCTGCTACCTCGCCGAGGTCTTCGAGCCCTACTTCGGCGACGGCTCCGCCCACGGACTGCGGCTGACCTACGTCACCGAGGACGAGCCGCTCGGCACCGGCGGCGCCATCCGTGCCGCCACCCCCGCGCTGGAGGCCGGACCCGGCGACCCCGTCCTCGTCCTCAACGGCGACATCCTCACCGGACTCGACGCCCGGGAGCTGCTGCGCCGCCACGAGCGGGCCCAGGCCGACGTCACCCTGCACCTGACCCGGGTCGCCGACCCGCGGGCCTTCGGGCTCGTGCCCACCGGCGCCGACGGGCGCGTGACCGCCTTCACCGAGAAGCCGCAGCGCCCCGAGGAGATCGTCACCGACCAGATCAACGCGGGCTGCTACGTCTTCCGGCGCGAGGTCATCGACGCCATCCCGGCGGGCCGCCCGGTCTCCGTCGAACGGGAGACCTTCCCCGGGCTGCTGGCCGACGGCGCCCTGCTGCACGGGATGGTCGACCCCGCGTACTGGCTGGACCTGGGCCGTCCCGCGTCCTTCATCCAGGCCTCCGCGGACCTCGTCCGCGGCATCGTGCACTCGCCGGCCGTGCCCGGGGAGCCCGGCGAGTGCCTGGTGCTGCCCGGCGCCCGCGTCGAGCCCGGTGCCCGGCTCGGCGGGGGCACGGTCGTGGGCAGAGGGGCCCACGTCGAGGCGGGCGCCGAGATCGACGGCTCCGTCGTCCTGGACGGCGCCCGCATCGGGGCGGGGGCGCGGGTGCGGGCCTCGATGATCGGCACGGGCGCCCGGGTGGGCACCCGGACCGTGCTCGACGGCGCCGTCGTCGGCGACCACTCCACCGTCGGCGCGGACAACGAACTGCGCGACGGAGCCCGCATCTGGTGCGGCACCGCCATCCCCGACGCGGCGATCCGCTACTCCGCCGTCTGAACCCCGAACCCGAGCCGTACCGGCGTACCGACAAGGATGGGCCCATGAGTGCTCCGCGCATCCCCGACCCCGCCAGACCGCTCCCCGGCGAATGGGGCCGCACCACGACGACCGTGGTGATGCCCACCTACAACGAGGCGGAGAACCTGCCCACCATGGCGGAGGCGCTCATGGCCCTCCCTCTGGAGGGTCTGCGGCTGCTGGTCGTCGACGACAGCAGCCCCGACGGCACCGGCGACATCGCCGAGCAGCTGGCCGAGAAGTACAACGAGCCCGGCCGCACCCGCGTCGGCGTGCTGCACCGCACCACCAAGGACGGCCTCGGCCGCGCCTACGCCGCGGGCATGGCCCGCGCCGTCGACGAGGGCGCCGCGTACGTGCTGCAGATGGACGCCGACGGCAGCCACCCGGCCGACAAGATCGCCGAGATGCTGGGCGTCGCCCTCGCCACCGGCGCGGACGTCGTCGTCGGCAGCCGCTACGTGCCCGGGGGCACCCTCTCCGACGCCTGGAAGGCGCACCGCAAGCTGCTCTCCCGCTGGGCCAACGCCTACGCCTCCACCATCCTCGGCACCCGCGTGCGCGACATCACCAGCGGCTTCAACCTGTGGAGCGCGGAGGCCCTGCAGACCATCGACCTCGCCTCCGTCGACAGCGCGGGCTACAGCTTCCAGGTGGAGACGAAGTACCGCGCGCTGCGCGCCGGTTTCACCGTCATGGAGGTGCCGATCCACTTCGAGGACCGGACCGCCGGGGAGTCGAAGATGAACCTCGCGGTCCAGCTCGAATCCGTCGCCATGCCCTGGCGGCTGCGCTCCAAGGCCCTGCGCGGCGCCGGGGGACACGGACATCACCGCGCCCGCTGAGCGGTCACCGTGACCCCGCACCCCCTCGCCCTCCGGGCGGACCTCCCGCGGCGGGCGGCCACGGCAGCCGTCCTGCTGCTGGCCGTCCTGCTGCTGCTGATGGTGGTGCGGCTGCCCTGGTCCGGCGACCTGGGGATGCACGGCGCGGTACTGGAGCGGCTGCGCACCGACCTGTTCCACCCCGGCAACCCGCTGGTGGACGCGGACACGCCCAGCCCCTACTACTCGCCGTGGACGGTCCTGCTGGCGCTGCTGGCCACCGTGACCGGCTGGAGCACGTTCGCGGTGCTGCGGCTGGCGGGTCTGGCCGGTCTCGTCGTGCTCGGCAGCGGCATCCGTGCGTTCGTCCGCACGTTCAGCCGTGCACGCACAGCCGTGCCGCTTGCGCTGCTGTGCGTGCTGCTGCTGTACGGGGTGCGGCTGTTCGCGTGGAGCGGGGTGCCGGGACTCACCTCGCTGGCGCTGACGCTTGCCTATCCGAGCACCCTGGCGCTCGGTATGACGCTGCATCTGTGGGCCCTGTTGCGCACAGCCGTGGCCCGGGCTTGGCGGCTGTCCGCCTTCGCGGCGCTCGGGCTGCTGCTCGCCCTGGTGCTGCTGATCCATCCGTTCACAGGAGCCGTCGCCCTGCTGGGAGTTGCCGCCGTGCTGCTGGGCGCACGGCCGTGGCCCGGGCGTACGGTCCTGCTGCGGGCGGCCGTCGGGGGAGCCGTGACGGTGGCGTTGCTGCTGCTCTGGCCGTACTACTCCTTCTTCTCGCTGCTGGGACCGTCCGGCCTGGACGCCGTCCACCGGCCGCTGTACGGCCGACTGCCGCAGAAGTTCTGCCTGACGGCCCTGGGCGGGGTGGCACTGATGCTGCGTCTGCGGCGCGACCGGCGGGACCCGCTGGTGCTGCTCTGCGCCCTGGGCCTGGCGGTCTTCGTGGCGGGCCGGCTCACCGGGCACTACGCCTGGGGGCGCGTCCTGCCCGCCGTCCTGCTGCCCGCCCAGCTCGCTCTCGCCGTGGAGACCGCCGAGGCCGTGGAGTCCGGCGGCCCGCGCCGGCGCCGGGCCCTGGCCGCGGTCACGGCGGTGGCCCTGCTGGCCGGGGCCTGGACCCAGGCCGGGGTGGTCTCGTACGTGCTGCGCCGCGAGGCCGTCCCGCCCGTGCTGCGCGGCGCCCCGGCGATCGCGCTGTGGCCGCGGTTCACCTGGGCCGCGCGGCGGCTGCCCGTGGGGGCGACCGTGCTGACGGACGACTACTACGCCCTCCGCATCCTCCCCGCGTACGGGCCCTACACGGTCGCCCCCGCCTACCCCGATGTCTTCCTCCGCGACGAGAAGCAGCGCCGGGACGCCACCCGGCGCTACTTCGCCCCTGCCACCTCCCGGGCCGAACGGCTCGGCATCCTCAAGGCGTTCGGCGTGCGTTGGGTGCTGCAGAAGAGCGGCGGCTCGGGCCTGCCGCAGGACGACCCGGCCCTGCGCACGGCCGCCCGGGGGCCGGGCGGGCTCGCGCTGCTGGAGGTCGTGGCCCGGTGAGCGCGCCCGCAGCCGTCCCGGATCCCGTCGCCCCGCTGCCGGAGGCCGGTGCCGTCCTTGCGTCCGGTGACGACTTCTCCCGCTGGCTGTGCGCCAGGACGTCGCGGCCGGTCTCCGTCGCCGCGGTGCTGCTGCTCGCGCTGAGCACGGTACGGGCGTACGCGAAGGAGGCCATCGGCATCGACAACGACGTGGTGGTGCGTGCCGCCCGGACTCTGCTGGAGGGCGGCTCGCCCTACGCGGACCGGCGGTTCCTGTACCTGCCGGGGGCCGCCTTCGCGGCGCTGCCGCAGACGCTGCTGAGCGAGCGTCTGCTGTTCTACGCGGTACCGGCCGTGACCGGGCTGTTCGTCGCGCTGTCGCTGATGCCGGCGCTGGCCCTCTTCGACGTCCGGGCCGACAGCCGGCTCGCGGCTGCGCTGGCGGCCGGGACGGCGCTGTTCCTGCCGTTCCACAGCATCGTCTCGCTCGGCAACTGGACGGTCGTCTCCGTGGCGGCCTTTCCCCTGGCGCTGCTGCTGGCGCGGCGCGGGCGGTGGGAGGCGGCGGCGGGGGTCGTGGGCGCGTCCATCGCGCTGAAGCCCATGCTCGTGCCCGTTCTGCTGCTGTTCGTCCTCGCCCGGAAGTGGCGGGCCCTGATCTGGGCGGTGACGCTGCCGGCCTCCGTGTCCCTGGTCGCGGCGGTCGCGATGCCGCGCCCGGAGCTGTTCTTCACCCGGACGCTGCCGTTCCTGCTGCACGGCCAGGACGCGTACGCGCGCCCCTTCGATGCGTCATGGCCCGCGGTACTGGAGCGGGTGGGCATGCCGCACCCGGTGGCCCTGGGGCTTGCGGTGGTGGTGGCGCTGGTGGTGCTCGGGTGTGCCGCGGTGCGCTGGAGGTGCGGGGGAGAGGAGGGGTTGCGGCTGGTGGAGACGGCGTCGCTGTTGATGCTGGCGGCGTTCCTCGGGTCGCGGCCGTCCTTCCTCAACTACGCGCTGGTGGTGGTGCCGTCGCTCGCGGCGTCGGTGGTGGTGCGCGCGGCGGCGGTGCGGTCGGTGTGGTTCTGGATGGTGCTGGTTCCGCAGCTCGGCGGGGTGCCGTGGCCCGGGGTCGAGAGCGCGCGGCGGCACGCCTTCAAGGACATCGTCATGTACACGGGGATGGCGGCGGTGCTGGGGCTGGCGGCCTGCCGGACCTGGCGCAGGAAAAAGGGTCTGGTCACTGTCGGTGATGGCGGTTACTCTCTGTGTAGGGATTCCGCTGCGGGGAATCATCCCGAAGTGAGGTGACTTGTGACCATTGCGCCGTCCGAAAAGCCTGAACTCCGCCCCGATGTCAGCATTGTTGTGATCGTCCACAACGACGCTGTGCGACTGCCCCGCGCCGTGCGCTCGGTCCTCGGGCAGTCGCTGCGCAACCTCGAAGTGATCGTCGTCGACGACTGCTCCACCGATGCCACTCCCGCCGCCGCCCGCGCACTGGCACAGGCCGACCCGCGGGTGCGCCTCCTGCGCCTGCCCGTCAACAGCGGCGGCTGCGGCACCCCGCGCAACGCGGGCATCGACGCCGCGCGGGCCGGATACCTGATGTTCCTCGACAGCGACGACGAACTCCCCTACCACGCCTGCAAGTCGCTGCTGATGACGGCCGAGGAGACGGGCGCGGACTTCGTCACCGGCGAAGTCACCCGGTACGCGGAGGAGACCGGCGCCGAGGGCTTCTGGTACCCCGAGCTCTTCGCGGACGTCCGCCTCGTCGAGGGCATCCGCGCCGCCCCCGAGTACTTCCTCGACACCCTCTCCACCAACAAGCTCTACCGCGCGGACTTCCTCGCCCGCCACGGCCTGCGCTTCCCCGAGGGCCTGCACTACGAGGACGGGCTCTTCACCGCCCAGGCCTTCACCCTCGCGCGCACCTTCGCCGTCGTGCCCTGGCCCGTCTACACCTGGCGGCTCGCCGCCGGTCCGGACGCGCCGTCCATCTCCTCCAGCCGCCACAGCCTCCGCAACGCCACGGACCGCATCACGGTGGCCCGCCTGGCCGACGCCTTCCTGGAGGAGACCGGCAACGCCGACCTCCGCCCGGCCAAGGACGCCAAGTTCCTCCGCCACGACCTGCGCCTCTACCTCGGCGACCTGCCGTTCCGCGACGAGCAGTGGATCGCGGAGTTCGCCGCGGCGGTCGCCCCCTGCCTGGACGGCATCGGCACCGCGGCGCACGCGGCCATCCCGCGCGAGCAGCAGATCTGCCAACACCTCCTGCGCACAGGCCGCTTCGCCGAGGCCGCCGAATGCGCCCGCACGCTCGACCGCCCCCGCATCGCCCCCCGCCACGTCGTACGGGACGGCAGCGGCCGGACGTACTGGGGCTCCGCCCTCCCCGGCGACGAGGCGGCCGCCGCGGCCCTGGACATCACCGACTGGCATCTGGACGAACACCCCTTCGCCACAATCCCGTTGCGGCACGAGGCGGAGCGGCTCGGCCTCCACGGCCCGGTCCTGCGGATCACGCTCCGGACGTACGACCCCGGGCGGCTGCTCGACGGGCCCGTGCCCGTCAGCGCGAAGCTGCGCCTCACCACGACCGCCGGCCCGCTCGCGGTGCCGTTCCACTACGCACCGGCCGACGGCGACGGAGCCGTCCGCACCGCGGAGTTCGACGTCGACCTGCGGCGCGTCCCGCTCGGCCTCAAGGGGTTCCGGGGGCGGCGCCACCCCGTCGTCGTCCTCGGCAGGCTGGGCCTCACCCGCACCGATCCGGTGCTGGCCCCCGTCGGAACGGCCCCGCTGCAGGCCGCGTTGAGCCGCCACGCGGTGCGCGTGGGCTGTGAGCAGCGCGGTGCCGGGCGGCTCCAGGTGGCCTGGGAGCGGACGGGTGCACTCGCCCGGGCCGAGGCGGCCGCACCCCGGCTGGGCCCCGTGCCGCGCCGCATCCGAAGGCTCGCCCGCCGGGTCACCGGCACCCGCGCCAAGCAGCTCGCCCACCACGAGCTGTGCCGGCTCCCCGTCGACGACGGCCTGGCCGTCTTCGAGGCCCTGGAGGGCCGCGGCTACGCGGACAGCCCCCGCTACCTCCACGAGGAACTCCGGCGCCGTGGGCTCCCGTTGCGCATCGTCTGGTCGTACACCGGCAGCCGCGCCTCCTACCCCCCGGACGTCGAGCTGGTCAGACGCGGCAGCTGGGAATACCTCCGGGCCGTCGCCCGCGCCCGCTACTGGGTGGACTCGCACGGATTCCCCAGACCGTTCCCCAAACGCCCCGGCACCCGCTACCTCCAGACCTGGCACGGCCAGGCGTTCAAGCACATGGGCCTCGACGTCCCCGAACTGCGCCTCGCCGGCCCCGCACGACAGCAGCAGCACCGCGCCATGGTGGCCCGCTGGGACGCCTTGATCTGCCCCGGCGCGGAGTTCGAGCGCACCTTCGTCCGGGCCAACGAGTACACCGGCCGGCTGCTGCACACCGGCCTGCCCCGCAACGACGCGCTCGTCCGCTGGAACGACCCCGCCCAGCGCGACCGGGCCGCCGCCACCCGGGAGCGCCTCCAGATCCCCGACGGGCGCCGCGTGCTCCTCTACGCCCCCACCTTCCGCGACGGGGCACGCGACAGCGGCGCGTCGCTCCGTGTCGACCTGGCGGAGCTGGTGCGCGCCGTGGGCGAGGAGTGGACGGTCGTCGTCCGGCCGCACTACTACGAGCGGTACACCGTGCCGCGCGAACTGGGGCACGCGGTGCGCGACGGCCGGGAGTTCACCGACCTCAACGACCTGCTGCTCGCCTCGGACGCGCTGCTCACGGACTACTCGTCGGTGATGTTCGACTACGCCAACCTCGGCCGCCCCATCCTGCTCTACACCGACGACTACGAGCAGTACCGGACGGCGGTGCGCGGCACGTACTACGACCTGCGGGAGATCGCCCCGGGGCCGATGCTCTCCCGGACCGGTGAACTGGTCGCCGCGCTGGAGGACTTGGGCGCCGTCCAGGAGGAGTGGGCCGGGGCGTATGCCCGGTTCCAGGCACGGTTCAACCCGCTGGAGACCGGGCGCGCGAGCAAGGACGTGGTGGACCAGTTCTTCTTCGGGGAGAGCTCCGGGGAGCGTGCGCCGTGCTGAACCTCTTCCTGATCGGCATCGACGTCGACTCCATGGGCGGCTCGCAGCGGGTGCTGCACACGCTCGCGCAGGGCTTCGCCGGGCGGGGCCACCGGGTGGAGCTGATCGGCATCCGGCCCAGCCCCGAACCGCACACGTACCACGCCGACCGCGGCTACCGGCACACCACGCTGTACCGGTCCCCGGCGCCGCCCGCCTGGCAGGCGGGCTCGCTCGCGGAGCGGCTCAGCCCGGCCCGGCTGCGGGCGGCACGGGCCGCCCGGGCGGAGCGCGACCGGGCGCGGGAGCGGCTGGCGCGGCGGCTCGCCCGGGTGCCGGAGGGGTACGTCGTCATCGGCTCGCCGTGGGCGGCGGTGTGGCTGGAAGGGGTGCCGCGGCCGCCCGGGCTGAAGCGGATCGGGCAGTACCACGAGTCGTACGCCCAGGCGTGTCACACGCCCAACCTCCAGCTGATCCTGAAGCATTACCCCGCACTGGAGAAAGCGCTCTTCCTGAGCGAGGCGGACGCGGCGGAGTTCCGCCGGAGACGGCTGCCGAACGCGGGGGTGATGCCGAATCCACTGCCGTTCGAGCCGGCCGGGGACGCGCCGCTGGACACGCGGCGCGTGGGGGCCGTCGGGCGGCTCGATCCGGTCAAGCGGCTGGACCGCCTGATCGAGGCATTCGCGGCTGCGGCCTCGACTGCCGAACCACCGGGCTGGGAGCTCCACTTCTTCGGCGACGGGCCGGAGGAGCCGGGGCTGCGGGCACTGGCCGCGCGCCTGGGCGTCGCGGACCGGGTCCGCTTCCGCGGCACGGTGCGCGACATGGCCGCGGCCTACCGGGAGCTGTCGCTGGTGGCCCTGACGAGCGAGCGCGAGGGCCGGCCGATGGTCCTGGCGGAGGCGGCTGCCGCCGGGGTGCCGTGCGTGAGCTTCGATCTGTCGGGCGGAGTAAGGGAGTTGGTGGTGCAGGGGAGGACGGGGGCGCTGGTTCCTCCGGGGGATGCGGAGGCGTTTGTGTGTGCGTTGCGCGAGCTGATGGCGGATGCGGGGCTGCGGGTGCGGTACGGGCAGGCTGCCCGGGCCCATGTGGCGCCGTTGCGCCTGGCGGCGGTGCTGGATCGGTGGGAGGGGCTGTTCGATGAGATTCGGCGCTGAGCCGCTCGTTTGGCGGGCGGGATTTCGGGTGCGGGTCTGCTTGGGCTGGGCGCGCCCACGCGGCGGAGCCGCATATGTAACCGCCCCGCGCCCCTTACGGGGCGCGGAACCATCGCCGTACCCTTCGCCCCACCACCCCCACCGCCCCCCGTACCCCCGGTGCAAGGCGCAGGGCCAGGGAGCCGGTTGCCGTGGCGTACGGCCGGGCCAGGAGGACGCCGTGCCGGGCGCTCGGGAGGATCGTCCGCCGCAGTCCGGGGCCCGTCGCCCGGACCGCCGTGCGGAGCGGGGCGCCGCTGCGTCCGCAGTGGAGGTGCACCCGTACGTCCCAGACCTGGGTCCCGCCCCCGGAGCCCTGTGCGGCCAGTGCGCCCAGCCCGAAGTACAGGCGCGCTCCCCACACGGCCGCGCCCTCGGGCGTCAGCGGGGCGGCGTACGCGACGGCCGGCTCGCCGCCCCGCAGGCGCAGTTCCACCGTCACCTTCCGCGGGCCGGCCTGGGCCAGCCGCCCGTAGAGGTCGTGCACCCGCAGTCGCAGCTCGGCCCGCGCCGGGCCGGTCCGCAGCCCGGCGTCCACCGTCACCGGCAGCCGCCGCACCGGCTTCGCGCCGGGCCCCGTGAGCCCGTCGAGGACGACCGCAGGCAGGTCGCGGGCCCACACCGGCAGCCCGGCGACCGCCGCGTACGGCGGCAGGAGCCGGGCGGGGCGGGCGGCCAGCTGGGCCAGCCGTTCCAGGTCGCGCGGCGCCCCGGCCGCCAGCAGCACCCGGGCGATCCAGCGCGCGGGAGCGCGGGCCGCCGCGAACTCGGCCTCCCCGTACGCGGCCAGGCAGCCGCGCGCCACGCGCCACCAGGCGCGCCGGTACGCGGGCCCGCGGGAGGGCAGTTCGCGTACGTACATGCGCAGGTCGTGGTCGAGGAACTTCACCCGCGCGGCCTGCGCGAGCGCCGTGCCGCCCGCGCCGCGGAGGATCTCCACGGCGTGCTGGTGGGCGAGGACGCGGGCCTGCCAGTTGCCGATGCGGTCCCGGTCGAGGGAGAGCGAGGGCCGGTCCGTGTTCCGGCGCACGTGCCAGATGTAGACCGCGTCGGGGACGGTCGCCACGCGCGGGCCCGCGGCCAGCACCCGGGCCGTGAAGACGAAGTCCTCGTAGCGGTAGGGCCCTTCGGGGAAGGCGATGCCGTTCCCGGTGAGGAAGGCGCGCGCGTAGAGCTTGTTGACGCAGAGGGTGTCGGGCAGCAGGGCCGCGTGCGCCTCGGGCCGGTCGTGGACGGCGGCCGTGCGGTAGAGGCCGGGCTGCCAGCGGGTGTCGCGCCGCTGGGGGAGCTCCCGGCGCACGCACAGCCCGGCCGCCACGGGCGCGTCGTGCTGCAGGGCGGCGCGCAGCAGGGCGGCGGCCGCGCCCGTGGGGAGCACGTCGTCGCTGTCCAGGAACATCACGTACGGCGAAGTCGCCGCGCGCAGCCCGTCGTTGCGGGGAGTGCCGCAGCCGCCGCTGTTGACGCGGCGGTGGACGACCCGCAGCCGGGGCTCCTGGGCGGCCAGCCGGTCGAGGATTGCGCCGGTGCCGTCGGTGGAGGCGTCGTCCACGGCGACGACCTCGGCGACGACCGGCCCCTGCGCCAAGGCGGAGCGCACCGCCGCGCCGATGTGCCGGGCGTCGTCGAAGCCGATGACGATCACGCTGATCCGCGCGGCGGGCAGGTCCGGGTCCAAAGTGCCGACGGCGGGAGTTCCGTCGTCGTTCACGTTCGCGATCACGAAATACATCTTTATCCGACAGATCCGACAAATATGTCTCATCGGGGAACGACGCACGCGCAAGGGGCGGACATGGCACGGACGACTGCACAGCGGCTGCGGGGGCGGTTGCCCGCCGTGACCCCGGAGAGGGCGGGCCGGGCCGCCGCCATCCTGGCGCCCGCCGCCCTCATGGCCGCCCTCGGCCTGTGGGGCCTGGACCGCGGCACGATGTGGCGCGACGAGGGCGCCACCTTCCAGGTCGCGCGCCGCTCCCTGCCCCAGATCGCGCACCTGCTCGGCACCGTCGACGCCGTGCACGGCCTCTACTACCTGTTCATGCACGCCGTGCTGGCCCTGCACGCCGACGAGGTCACCCTGCGGCTGCCGTCCGTCGCGGCCGCCGCCGTGACCGCCTCCCTGACCGCGGCGATCGGCTGCCGCCTGGCCGGCCCCCGGGTCGGGCTGTGGGCCGGACTGCTCTACGCGGCCACCCCGTTCGTCAGCCACTACGCGCAGGAGGGCCGGTCGTACGCCCTCGTCGCGGCGGGCGCGGCGCTGGCGACGTGGCTGCTGCTCCGGGCCGTCGAGCGCAGCACGTTCGGCTGGTGGGCGGGCTACGGCGCGGTGGTCGGGGTCACGGCGCTGCTGCACGAGTTCGCGATCCTGCTGCTCGCCGCGCACGCCGTCACGCTGCTGGTCTCCCGCGTGCCCTGGTCCGTCTGGCGCGGCTGGGGCTGCGCGGCCCTGGCCGCCTGCGCGCTGCTCGCTCCGCTGGCGGCGCTCTCGCAGGGCCAGAGCGAGCAGGTCTCCTGGCTCCGCACGCCCGGCTACGAGCAGGCCAAGGCCCTGCTCTACGCCTTCGCGGGCCCCGGGGACCTCGTCCTGGCCGTGACGCTCCTGCTGATCGCCGTCGGCGTCCTCCTCCCGCTGCCCCGCACCGGGCCGCTCCCGCTGCACGCGGTGGCCCTGCCGTTGGCGGTCGTCCCGCCCGTCCTGCTGTACGCCGCGTCCCAGCAGCAGCCGTTGTTCCTCGACCGCTACCTGCTGTTCTGCCTGGCGGGGGTGCCGCTGCTCGCCGCCGCCGGGGCCGAGCGGCTGCTCGGGCTGCTGCCGTGGCGGGGCGTCGCCGCGGCAGCGGGCGTGGCGGCCGTGGCGGGGGCGTTCGTGTGGCAGCTGCCCTTCCAGGAACGGGAGCGGCTGCCGTCGAGCCGGGGCGACGAGCCGGCCCGGGTGGCCACGGCGGTCGGCGCGGTGGCCCGGCCGGGGGACGCGGTGCTGTTCCTCCCGCACTACGAGCGGCGCATAGCGCTGTTCTACCCGCGCGATTTCACCGGGCTGAAGGACCTCACCCTCAAACGCTCGGCCGCCGCCTCCGGCACCCTCTTCGGCGAGGACGTGAGCAGCGGGGAGCTCCGCACCCGGCTGGCCCGGCTCTCCCCGAGCGAGCGCGTGTGGGTGGTGTGGGACACCAACACGGTCGGCACCCGCTGGTTCCGCGCCCAGCGCGCGGAGTTCGCCAAGTCGCGGGTGCTGGGCGCGCTGTACCGGGAGGAGTCGTCGGTGTACGTGCACGGCGGCGCGGTGTCGCTGTACGTGCGGCGGTGAAACCCCCCTGCCCGCACGTCACTCCTGCCCGCACGTCACTCCTGCCCGTACGTCACTCCTGTCCGTACGTCACTTCACCGCGCCCGCCATGACGCCGCTGACGAACTGGCGCTGGAAGGCGAAGAAGACCGCCAGCGGAACGACCATCGAGAGGAAGGCGCCCGAGGCGAGGATGTCGACGTTGTCGCCGAACTGCCGTACCTGCTGCTGCAGGGCGACGGTGATCGGCGGGTTGCTGCTGTCCGCGAAGATCAGCGCGACGAGCATGTCGTTCCACACCCAAAGGAACTGGAAGATCCCCAGCGAGGCGATGGCCGGGCCGCCGAGCGGCAGCACGACCCGGGTGAACAGCCGCAGTTCGCCCGCCCCGTCCAGCCGGGCGGCCTCCAGCAGCTCGCGGGGGATCTCGGCGAAGAAGTTCCGCAGCAGGAAGACCGCGAACGGCAGCCCGAAGGCGGTGTGGAAGAGGACCACGCCGGGGGTGGTCTCGAAGATGCCCAGCGCGTTGAAGAGCTTCGCCACCGGGATCAGCGCCACCTGCACGGGCACCACCAGCAGTCCCACGACCACCATGAACCACCCGTCCCGGCCGGGGAAGTCCAGCCAGGCGAAGGCGTATCCGGCGAGCGCCCCGATCAGGATCACCAGCACCGTCGCCGGGACGGTGATCAGGGCGGTGGTCAGCAGGGAGTGAATGACCTTGGAGTTGTGGAAGAGCGTGTTGTAACTGGACGTCGTCAGCTGGGCCGGGTGGACGAAGACCTGCCACCAGCCCGAGGCCGCGATGTCCGACCGGTCGCGCAGCGAGGACAGCAGCAGGCCCACGGTCGGCGTCAGCCACAACAGGCCGGTCAGGACGAGGAAGAGGCGCAGCAGCCCGCCGCCGGCGCGGGAGGCGATCCGGGCCGGCAGCGACGGCCGGGCGGGCGCGGTGGTGTGCGGGTGCGTGGTGGTCATCGGCGCTGCTCCCGTTCCCTGCGGATCCGCCGGAGGTTGACGTACATCACCGGCAGGACGAGCAGCAGCAGGAAGACCGCGATCGCGCTGCCCACGCCCTGGTTGACGTCCGTGCCGAACGACGACTGGTACAGCTGGAGGGCGAGGACGTTGGCGTCGTGGAGGCTGGAGCCGGGGGCGATGATGTAGACGAGGTCGAAGATCTTCAGCACGTTGATCATGAGCGTGACGACGACCACCGCCAGCACGGGTGCCAGCAGCGGCACCGTCACCCGGCGGAAGACCTGCCACTCGTTGGCGCCGTCCACCCGTGCCGCCTCCAGCAGTTCGCGCGGCACGCTCGCCAGGCCCGCCGCGATCAGCACCATGGCGAAGCCGGCCCACATCCAGATGTAGGCGCCGATGATGGACGGCGTCACCAGGGACGGGCCGAGCCAGTCGACCCCGCCGTAGGCGGAGGCGAAGTTCGCGGCGGGCAGGCGCAGTTGTGCCCCGTCCGCGGCGGCGGGCAGCGTGAACGTTCCGTCGGGGGCGGTCGTGGCCGAGGCGACGGTCGTGCCGCCCTTCACCGCCTCGACCTTCATGCCCGGCAGGGCCTTCTCGCCGGGGTCGATCCGGCCCGGCGTCCCGCCGCCGCCCCGGGTGAAGTCCATCCACACCGTCCCGGTGACCTTCCCGGGCACCGCCTTCGCCGGGGCCGCCTGGTGCGCACCGCCCACGTCCTCCGGCTTGACGGCCACGAGGGGCAGCAGCACGGGGGCGCCGGCGTGGGCCGGTGTCCGCGTCGTGAACGCACCGCCGCTGCTCGCCGCGAGGTCCGCGTTCGGGCGCGGGTGGGCGCCGGGGTAGGGCGCGGGCGCGGCGAAGGTGTCGTGGATGCCGACCCACACGGCGTTGGCGACGCCGCGGTCGGGGTTCTGCTCGTACACCAGCCGGAAGATGATGCCCGCGGCCAGCATCGAGATGGCCATCGGCATGAAGACCACCAGCTTGAACGCCGTTCCCCAGCGCACCCGTTCGGTCAGCACCGCGAAGACCAGGCCGAGGGCGGTGGCGACGGTCGGGGCCACGACGACCCAGACGACGTTGTTCTTCAGGGCCGTACGGATCCGGTCGTCCGAGAAGACCTCGTGGTAGTTGCCGAGGCCGACGAAGCCGTGGCCCGAGGCGTCGAAGAGGCTGCGGTAGACGGAGTAGCCGATGGGGTAGACGACGAGCGCGCCGAGCAGGGCCAGCGCGGGCAGCAGGAAGCAGGCGGCCGCCCAGGGGCGGGTGCCCAGCACACCGCGGGCCTTGCGGGTCCTGCGGGCTCGCGCGGCTTGCGTGGTGGAGGCCACGGGACCGCCCCCCGTCAGCTCTTGAACGCCTTGGCCGCGTCGTTCTCCAGTCTCTGCTGGATGCCCGCGACGTCGGAGGGGTTCTTCAGGAAGTCCTGGAGGTCCTTCCACTCGCCCTGCCCCGGCTTGCCGCCGAAGGCGGCGGGCGCCTGGTCGGACATGTCGAAGCGGAAGCCGTCGCCTGCGCCGACGAGGGCCTTCGCGATCGAGCGCTGGACGTCGTCCGGGTAGACGGCGAGGTCCAGGTTCTTGTTCGCCGAGACGAAGCCGCCCTGGTGGGCCCAGATGGCGGCCGCGTCCGGCGAGGCCAGGAAGGTCAGCAGGGCCTGCGCCGCCTGCCCGTCCTTCAGCGCCACGCCCACGTCGCCGCCGGTCACCACCGGGGGCTGGGCCCCGACCGCGGGGAACGGGAAGACCTTGGCGTCGGTGCCGATGGAGGCCTTGGCGGCGGTGACGTTGGCGGCGGCGAAGTCGCCCTCGTAGACCATGGCGGCCTTGGCCTTGTCGCCGCCGGCGAAGACCTGGGTGACGGACGTGGGGAACTGTGTCTGCAGCGCGCCCTCGTTGCCGCCGGCGAGCAGCTCCTTCTTGCCGAACAGCTGGCCCAGCGTGGTCAGTGCGTCCTTGACGGACGGGTCCGTCCACTTGATCTTGTGGGTGGTCAGGGCGTCGTACTTTTCGCGGCCCGCCTGGGACAGGTAGACGTTCTCGAACCAGTCGGTGAGCGTCCAGCCGTCCGCGCCGCCGACGGAGACCGGGGAGACCCCGTAGTCGGCGATGGCCTGCGCGGTGCGCAGGAACTCCGGCCACGTTCTGGGCTCCTTGGCGCCGGCGGCGGCGAATATCCTGGCGTTGTACCAGACCAGGGACTTGTTGCTGGCCTTGAAGTACACGCCGTACTGCTTGCCCCGGTCCGAGCCGAGGTCCTTCCAGCCCTTGGCGAAGTTCTTGTTCAGCTCGGCCGTCGTACCGGCGGAGAGCGGCTTGAGCCAGCCCTTCTGCGCGAACTCGTGCAGGACGCCGGGCTGTTGCAGCATCGCGACGTCGGGCGGGTCGCCGCCGGCGATCTTGGAGCCGACGAACGACGACATGTCGTCGCCGCTGGGCACGAAGGAGACGTCGGCGCCGGTGCGCTGGTGGAACTCGTCCAGCACCTTGGTGAAGTTCTGCTGCTCGACGCCGGTCCAGACGGCGGTGACCTTGAGCTTCTGGCCGGTGAGCTTGGGGAGTTGGAGGGTGTGGGGGACGGCGGATGCGCTCTTGTCGCCCTTGCCGTCCTTGTCGCTGGTGCCGCTGCTACTGCTGCTACTGCAGCCGGCGGCGGTCAGGACGACCGCCGTGGCCAGAGCGAGTAATGGTGCCGTACGCATGACCGGACCTCCCCGTGACCGCACTCCCGTGCGACAAGTCGTACGCCGGGGAGGCTGTGGCCGCAATACCGCGTGCGGGGTGCCGCGCCGAGCACGAGGGCCGTGCCCAGAATGGGCTGCGCGTCCCGCCATGCCTCAACGGGCCGCCATTGGCAGGACGGTTGCAGGACGGCCAG
>NZ_JBSFWU010000073.1:0-40313 GCF_053594995.1 Streptomyces sp. NPDC002536 | reverse complement strand
CGCCGAAGCACGGCGCCCCGTCAGGGGCGCGGGGAACTGCGCGACCAGCCCCCACGGCCCGAGGTCGAAGAACTGCCCCTGGATCAGCGGACGAGCACGACAACTCGTATACGACAAGCGGCCCCCGCCCCGAGAGGTGAATCCGAGGGGCGGAGGCCGCAGACCGTGTGCCGGTGTCAGGAGCTCGTCGGCCACGCCGCGCGGGAGTCGCCCAGGTGCCCCTTGCCGTCGCCGGGGTACCAGCGCAGGTCGCCGCGGCCCCAGCGGGCGAAGATGTCGCCCTTGCCGTCACCGTCGAAGTCGCCGCCGAGGGCGAACTGCATGGTGTCCCAGGTGTTGTCGTTCCACATGCGACCGGCCTTGTCGAACGAGCCCTTGGCGTTGCCCGTGTACAGGTCCATGCTGCCGGCCGAGGAGACGGCGGCGATGTCGTCCTTGCCGTCGCCGTTGAAGTCGCCGGTCGCGAGCAGACGCTTGGTCCACGTCTTGTCGCCCCACATCTCCTGCCGCTGGCCGGTCAGCAGACCGTCGGGGCCGGTCGGGTAGGCGAACAGCGAGCCGTCGTCCCACTGGGCGATCAGACCGTCGCGCGTCCAGCCCGGTGCGCGGAAGCGGGCGACGGCCGTCATCTTGCCCCAGGAGGTGTCGCGCCAGGCGTTCTGCCCGGTGGCGAGCTTGCCGCTGTCGGTGCCGCGGTACAGCTTCAGCATGCCGTCGGGGCCGATGGCCATGATGTCGGTCGTGCCGTCGCCGTTGAAGTCACCGGCGATGATCTGCTTCTTGCCGTCCCAGGACTTGTCGCCCCACAGCTCGCGACCGTACTGGAGGACGCCGTCGGGACCCGTGTAGAAGGCGACCAGCGAGCCGTCCTTCAGCACGGCGGCGACGTCGGAGCGGCCGCTTCCGCTGAACTTGCCGGTGGTGACGACGTTGGTGACCTCGCCCGACCGGCCCGTCAGCCGGAGCTGCTGGATCCAGGTGTTGACGTCGTCGACGCGGGTGCCGGTGGCGCCGGTCCGCTTCTCGGAGTCGTCCGATCCCCAGCAACCACCCTGCCATGAGGCGGTGTTGACGGCCGCCAGCTCGAACGCGCCGTTCTTCTCACGGAAGAGGGGCGCGCCGGTGTCGCCCTTGCACAGGCTCGCGTCGGACGGGGCCTTGCCGTCGATGCCGACGCCGGTGGCCGAGACCGAGCTGACACCGAAGGCGGCGGTGTGCAGGAGGTCGGGCACCCACTCGTCCTTGGTGCGGCCGTAGCCGGCCGCGCGCAGTTCCTCGCCCTGCTGGGGCGAGGTGGTGCCGACGGTGACGGGGGCGACGTTGGTGACGCGGTTGGCGAGGCGGACCATCACGAGGTCGCGGTCGCCGCGCGGGGCGAGGTCGATCGCGTCCATCTGCGTGCCGCCGTTGCCCGAGAGGTCGGTGCGGCCGATGGTGACGGTGGTCTTGAGCTTCGGCGCGCCGGCCTGGATGTGGTAGCTCTGCGCCGGGTCGTCGGCGAAGCAGCTCGCGGCGGTGAGCACCCACTGCTGGTCGACGAGCGCGCCGGTGCAGCTGCGCTGGCTGCTGCCGCTGCCGATGTCGAGCTTGGCGGTGAAGGCGTACTGGCCGTCCTTGGCCGGGTCACCGACGACGGCGTGGGCCGGGGCGGCGGTGAGGAGACCGGCGGCAACGGCCGTGGAGACGAGGGTGGTTGCCCACGCGGTGCGGGATGTCTTGTTGCTCATGAGTGCTTGCTCCTAGCCGACGAGCTGGACTTCGCCGTGCGTGCCGCTTGCGTCCACGCCCGGGTAGTAGCTGAGGTTGCCGTCGTTCCAGCGGATGAGGATGTCGTTGGGACGGCCGTTGCCGTCCGTGAAGTTGCCGACCGTGATCTGTGCGGCGCTGCCCCAGGCCGAGTGCTCGGGACGGAGCTGGGTGCGGCCGTGGTAGCCGGAGGTGTCGACGCCGGGGAGGATCTGGGTCTGGGCGTCGTTCCAGCGGATCATCAGGTCGGCGGTCTTCTTGCCGGTGAACTCGCCCGCGTTCATCTGAACGGCGTTGAACCAGCCGTCCTGCACCAGCTGTGTCTCCTTCGCGACGCCGTTCTTGCCGGTGTCGGAGTACATCGACGTCGAGCCGTTGTCCCACAGGACGACCAGGTCGTCCCGCAGGTTGTTCGTGCCGAAGCGGCCGGCGGTGATCAGACGGGCGCGCTGCCAATCGTCGGAGTAGGCGAGGGTCTTCTCGTCGTGGAAGCCCTTCTCGTCGACGTGCGTGTACGTCGAGAGCTTGCCGCTGGCCCAGCGGACGGTGAGCCCCTCGGAGCCGTCCTGGGTGAACTTGCCGCCGGTGACGGCGCGGGCGTCCTTCCAGTAGCTGCCGGCGCCGGCGAGCTTGTACTCCGCGGTGAACGGGTACTTCGGGTCGCTGCCGTCGGAGCCCTGGTAGAGGGAGGCCGAGCCGTCCTTCCAGACGACGAAGAGGTCCATGCGGCGCTTGCTGTCGGCCGCGCCCTTGCCGGTGAAGTAACCGGAGGCCAGGTAGGAGGCGTTCTTCCAGTCGGCGCGGGAGAGCAGGGTGCGGACGTACGTCTGCTGGATCCAGTCCGCGATGTCGTCGACGCGGGTGCCGGTGGCGCCGGTCCGCTTCTCGGAGTCGTCCGAACCCCAGCAGCCGCCCTGCCAGGAGGCGGTGTTGACGGCGGCGAGCTCGAAGGCGCCGTTCTTCTCGCGGAAGACCGGGGCGCCGTCGTCGCCCGTGCAGGTCGTGGCCTCGGCGGGCTTGCCCGCGAGGTCGACGGTGGTGGCCGAGGCCGCACCGGCGGTGAAGGCGGCGGAGTGCAGGCGGGTCGGGACCCACTCGTCCTTGGTGCGGCCGTAGCCGGCGGCGCGCAGCTCCTCGCCCTGCTGGGGTGCGGAGTTGCCGACGGAGACGGGCGCGATGTCGGCGACCGGCTTGGCGAGCCGGACCATGACGAGGTCGCGGTCCCCGCGGGGGACGAGCTCGACGGCGTCGACGGTGGTGCCGGTCTCCGTGGTCAGGTCGGTGCGGCCGACGGTGACGGTGGTCTTCGTCTTCGGCGCACCGGCGGGGATGCGGTAGCCCTGCGACGGGTCGTCGGAGAAGCAGCCGGCGGCGGTGAGCACCCACTGGCTCTCCACCAGCGCGCCGGTACAGCTGCGCTTGCTGCTGCCGGTGCCGATGTCGAGCTTGGCGGTGAAGGTGTACTGGCCGTCCTTGGCCTCGTCGCCGACGACGGCGTTGGCCGGGGTGCCGGTCATGACACCGGCGGTGACGGAAGCGGCGACGAGGCCTGCCGTCCACGCGGCGCGTGAGCGTCTGGCTGACATGGTTTTCTGTTCCTTGCTGGAGTCGTGGAGAAAAAGTGCCGTCGTTTTCGGCTACTTCTTGGCGACGATCTCCAGCAGGGTGAACTGACGGCGCTGCGGGTCGACGGGCTCGCCGACGCCGGTCCACTTGTTCTTGTCGACCGGGAAGGACTTCGTCTCGGTGTCCGTCTGCATGTTGACGTTCACGGTGTAGTCATTGCCCACCACCCCGTAGACCTGGGGGAGTTCCAGGCTGAGGTAGCCGGTCCTGCCCGTGATCCGGAAGCAGAACGTGCCGTGGCCGACCGGGTCCCGGTCCTGCATGCCTCGTGCATGGACCTCGATGAGACCGGGCTGGCTGCCGCACGTGGCCAGCACGATGTGGCCGTCGCCGGTCTTCAGCTTGATGCCGCGCTCCTGGAAGATCTTCTCTGCCTGCGGGTACTGGAAGTCCTCCACGCCGGAGGGCGGTGCGTCCGCGGCGAAGGCCGCGGCCGGTCCGGTCAGCACGGCGGCGGTCGCGACGGCACCGGCAGCGAGCATGCGGGAAGTCAACTTCACGGTTTTTCAGATCCCTTGCGTAAACAGTGCGACAGGACATCGCATGGAAAGCGATAAGAAATCGCGCGGCACGAAATGTGCACGCTTGCCTGTCCGGCAAGGCACCGGGATGGCTGGTCGGACCCCCCGAGTATCCGTTGCTGGCCTGATGGCGCGTCTGAATGCCCCCCTGCGCTCGGACCGGCGAACCCATTGATATCACTTGGACGGGGTTGCCCAGAAGCGGGGTTGAAGCGCCGTCACCTCCTGCTGTGCGTGTTCTTGGCCACTCTGACAGGGGTCTGGCGCAAAGATGCGCCTTGTGATCTTTGCTGTGCGATCATGCACAGCGCTGCGGCAACTGCCGCCGAACGCCGGGTCTTTGGGGGATCTGTGGGGGACTCTTTGCGGATTCTTTGTGGACCCGTGAAGTTTTGAGGGGAAATGATCAACGACACGGCGATATCGAGCGCGCCGCGTGCGCGCCTCGTACGCAAGAGACTTGCGGCATTCGCGGCCCTGACCATGGCTGCGACGGTCCTCGGTACGACGGTGGCGCAGGCGGCTCCGGCCGACCCTGCCGGGCCTCCGCTTCCGGACAACGCGCGGGCCCAGGCGGTCCAGGCGTGGCAGCTCGGCGGAACGGCGGCCAAGGACGCTGCCGCCAAGGCGCTGACGGGCTCCGCCGACGACCTCCGCACCTTCCTGCAGCAGGGCCTCGACCGGGCCACTGCCGAGGACGAACGTTCCGCCGTCCTGAAGATGCTCTCCTCCGGGGGTGCCGGATTCCGTGCAGCCGCGGCGAAGGCGCTGGACGGATCGGACGCGGATATCCACGCGTTCGTCAAGGACGGCTACAAGAACCCGACGGACGATGACCGCCGGGTCGCCGTCCTGTCGGTGCTGAACGATGCCGGGCCCGGCGTGCGCGCCGCAGCGCAGAAGGCGCTCGACGACGGATCCGAGGACGCGCTGAACGCCTTCCTCCAGACGGGCCGTCAGCAGGCGCAGGAGGAGGACGACCGGGTCCAGGTCCTGGCGATCCTGCACGCCGGCGGCCCGGAGGTGCAGAAGCTCGCCCAGCGCGCGCTGGACGGATCGGCCCAGGACCTCCGGGACTTCCTGGAGACCGGCCAGTACCTGGCGCGTTCCCGGGACCAGGAGACGCTCACCGTCTCCCAGCTCGCCGGTGTGGCCACGGAGGCGGGCAAGCGGGCCAAGCGGGAGACCGACGCCGCCAAGGAGGCCGGTGCGCGCGCCGACGAGGCCGCGACCAAGGCCAAGGAGGCTGCGCAGAAGGCGGCCAAGGAGGCCGCAGCCGCCAAGGACGACCTCCAGCGCACCGGTGAGGCCGCCAACCGCGCCGCCGCGGCGGCGGAGGGCGCGGCCGAGGCGGCACGGACGGCGATCGAGGCGTCCAACACGGCGGTCTCCGCGGCCCACACGGCTGCCGCTGCCGCCCAGGCCGCAGCAGCCGCAGCGGCTGCTGCCGGTGAGGCCGCCGCACGTGCCTACAACTCCGCCTCCGCGGCCGCGGGCGACGCGAGCCAGGCGTCGGCTGCCCGCAAGGCCGCCGAAGCGGCGCGCGACGCCGCCAAGAACGCCGAGAACGCCGGGGCGGCCGCCAACGACGCCGCTGTGGCGAGCCAGAATGCCACCGAGGCCGGCCTGTCCGCCGCAAGTGCCGCCCGGAATGCCGCTGCTGCGGCCAGTGCCTCCGCGGACGCCAGCGCTTCCGCGGGCGAGGCCACCGCGCAGTCGCGCCGGGCCCGGGAAGCCGCCGACGTCGCCAACGACGCGGCCGCCGTGGCCACCGAGGCGGCGCAGCGTGCCCAGTCGCTCTCCAGCGCGGCCGCCGCGGCTGCGCACGACGCACACGACGCCGCCATGAGCGCCGCGACCCACGCCAGGAATGCCGCCAAGGCCGCCGACGAGGCCGCCGACCAGGCCGGCAAGGCCAAGGACTGGGCGAACAAGGCCACCGAGCACGCCAACAACGCGATGGATGCCGCCAAGGTGGCTTCCGCCGCGGTGGCGCAGGCGCAGAAGGTCGAGAAGCTCGCCCGCGACAGCGAGAAGGCCAAGCTCGACGCCGATACGAAGCGCGGTATCGACGAGGCCAAGCAGCTCGTGAAGGCCGACAAGGACGGCCACGACGCGCTGTCCAAGGCCCAGAACCAGGTGTCCGTCACCGACGAGGCGACCAAGCAGCTCATCGACAAGGCTTCCGCGCCCGGGACCGACGACCGGACCGTCGCCGACCTCGGCCGCAAGGCGGCAGTCAACCTGCTGGGCAGCACGGGCAGCTGGACCCGCGCGGCGGCCGGCGCCGCCCTCGCCGGCTCCGACGTCGACGTCGTCTCCTGGGTCAGGACGGACTACAAGCAGGCCGTGCAGCAGGACGACCGTGAGAAGGTGCTCGCCCTCGCCAAGGTCGGCGGCCCCGCACTGGCCGATGCAGCCACCAAGACGCTGCAGAGCAACGACCCGGGCGCGGCGGAGAAGTTCCTCACCGAAGGCGTCTACAACGTCCAGGCCGAGGACTACCGCGTCCAGATCCTCTCGCTCATGAACAGCGGGGGCAAGGCCGTCAAGGACGCCGGCAACGCCGCCCTGAGCGACGGCAGCGTCAAGGCCCTGTACACCTTCCTGAGCACCGGATACCGCCAGGCCCAGGGCGAGGACGACCAGGTCCAGGCGCTCGAGCTCGGCCACGACGGCGGTGCCAACGTGCAGGCCGCCGCCCAGGTCGCGCTCAACGGCCCCGCCTGGATGCAGCACGACTTCGTCACGCGCGTCCGGTTCAAGGCGGCGCAGCTGGACGCGGACACGGCCAGTCACGTCCAGGCGGTGGAGTCGATGATCGCCGCTGCCGCCCGTACCGCGGCGACGGCGACCCAGAACGCGTACCTGGCCTCCCAGGTGGCGGCCAAGGCCCACAACAGGGCGACGGAGGCCGGGCAGTGGGCCGACAAGGCCCGTACGTCGGCCAAGGAGGCCGGCGACTACGCCAGCCAGGCGCAGACGAAGGCCCGCGACGCCGACGCCTCGGCGGCATCAGCGGCGGACTCCGCCAAGCAGGCCAAGGCCGCTGCGGCCACCGCCCAGCAGGCCAGCCGCCAGGCCAACTACTCGGCCGAGCAGGCCTACGCCTCCGCCGACGAGGCCGTGACCTCGGCAGCGAACGCGCAGGCCTCGGCCGACAGCGCCGCGCAGTCGGCCCGGGCGGCGCACCAGGACGACGTGGCGGCCCACACTGCCGCCAGTGAGGCCAAGACCATCGCGGCGCAGAAGCGTCAGGCCGAAGAGGCGGCGAAGGCTGCCGAGTTGGCGCGCAAGGCCCACGAGAACGCGGACAAGGGCACCAAGCCGTCCGACGACCCCAAGTACGACAAGCCCCCGTCCGGGTGTGTGAAGGATGACACCCACAAGTGCGACGGCAAGGACTGGGCGCGCGCCGACGCTCAGTGGCTGAACCGCGCGAGCACTGTTACCGGTACGGCGGCAGCGATTTCGGCCGCCATCCCCGGCGCGGACGCCGTTGTCACGCCCATTCTGGGTGTGTCGTCCATGGTTGCCGGCGGAATCAGCGCCGGGCTGTCCTGGTACGCCGACGGTTTCGGCAGTGACGGAATGATCAGCGCGGTCACCGGTATGGCGCTCGGCAAGATCGGAAATATCGGCAGCGGGGCGATCTGGGCGGGCGCCCGAGTCCTCGAGGACGGCAGAGAGGTGATCTCGGGGATCGAAAGGACGGCCCATGTGATGCACCAGGCCATCTCCCCCATTGTGGGGCTCTTCACTTGGTAGCCTGGCAGGGTTGCCGGGTCAGCAGACAATAGGCTGTGGGGTCCGCGATGCGGGCCCCACAGAGTCAGGGAAGATTGATGCCACAACCTCCGTCCATTCCGTTGAACGCCTGGTGCGTCATCGCTGTCGCGGCAACGGCACTTTTTCTGCTGTTCTTCCTTCCGCTCATGCCGAATCGCCGGTACCGAATGCGGATATGTCTGGCGCCTTTGATCGGGGTCGGGATCATCGCCCTGAGCGCTCTCGTGAAGAACTTCAGCACCGAAGTGGCGCTTTCGCTGTACACCGCGGCGATCGTGGGATTCCCGCTGGGTTGCCTGGGGCGCCGGAAGGAGCTGAGGGAGAAGACCCTGGACATGGCGGAGCACGGCCAGAGCTCGAAGAACGCCTGGTCCAAGGGGCTGCAGCAGCAACTGGTCACGGTGATCATCGTGGTGGCCCTGGTCGGGTCGTGGCTCTCGATGGCCTCGTGATTCCCCACCCGCACACGGCGAAGCCCTCCGGTTCCCCGAGGAACCGGAGGGCTTCGTTATGTTCCGGACTCACCACCCGTCCGTCAGCCGGAATGGACGGCTGAAGTCGGCGTCTCCTCTGTTCACCCATTCATTCAGCACACCCGACGCATTGCTCCGCGCGACGAGATGTGCCGTGCGGCCGCCGTAGAACGCACCGGCGGTCGTCTCCGAGAAGTCCCAGTCCCCCGTGAGCAGTTGCCTGGTGCCGAACGTGCCGTCGCCGTTCCCGGGCCACAGCTACAGGTTGTTGTCACCGCCCCTGGCGATGAGGCCCGCCCTACCGTCCCCCGTGAAGTCCGCCGCCGCGGTCTGCGTGAAGTTCCAGTCACCGGTGAGGAGTCGGGGCCTTTCGAAGGTTCCGTCACCGCTGCCTTTCCACAGGTACAGCTCGCCCTGGGAGTTGCGGGCGACGAGGTCGGCGACGCCGTCCCCGGTGAAGTCGGCCGCCGCGGTCTGCGAGAAGTTCGGGGTGAAGGGCGCCGGGGCGGGGGAGCCGGTGGCCGCGTCCGCCAGGGCCTGGCAGCCGTTGTCGTTGAAGTGCAGGTGGTCCTTGGGGTCGAAGTAGGCTCCGAACAGCCGCTGTTCGTCCAGTGGATCACGCGTGGCCCGGTCGAAGTCGAGGTACGCGTCGACGTCGCGCGTGGTGCGGATGCAGGTGTTGACCTCCTGCCGGACCGTCTCCCGCTCCGCGGTGAAGTACGGGGAGCCCTTGAACGGCGGGATCGTGGCCGCCGTCCGTCTGGGAGTCGCCGATGGCGACGACGGTTCCGCCGCTGCCGCTCGCCGTCACGTTGAGGCCGCCGAGGAAGGCCCAGTGCCGGAACTTCGTGGGAAAGCCCCCGGCACCCGTCTCCTCCGTACGGTCCGCGGTGTCACCGTCCGCCGATATGAAGGACGTGGTCAGGGCGTACTCGTGGAACGGCACCGAGCGGACGGGGTCGGGGAGATGGATGCTCACGAGCAGGCTCTCGCTGGCATCGACCGGGAACGCGGCCGGGTCGCTGGAGACGCTCTCCCCGGGCTCGATCACGGTCCGCTTGCTGCCGCCGAAGGTCAGGGTGAGCGGTACGGCCCGGGCCGCGCCGCCACTCGCCTGGCGGGCGATGTTGCTGAAGGTGTTGACCAGGTCAACTTCTCGGCCGTGAACGGCCGGGCTTGCAAGTAGGGCACCGCTGGCGGCGGTGATGCCTCCTGCATCTTGACCGCCCTGGCCCGGGCGGTCGGGACGCGTGACTCACGCCCCGCATGCCGGGAATCGCACCCGGCAGGTCTCGCATGCTCAGGTGTTGCAGGAAACCGGGTCCACCGGCCATGGCCGGGCTTGTGCCTTCGCAACTCGCAGGCGGGGCAGCCATCCTGCCAGATACTGCGCCGCTCCGCGGCGCATGGTGCGGGATGCGATTCCTCCCGGGGCCGAACCCCTGGGGTTCCTCGCAAGATCATGCTGAATGCGCGCGGCGCTGCCGCCGACGCCGGTGTGCACGACCATGCGGAGGGTCTGCCGACCGGTGATCCCGGTCTCATCGGCCGACGCCGCCGCCATCGCGGTGCCCCAGGTGCGGGTCCACTGCGCGGGACCGTCGGCGGCGTGTGCGGGGTGGCTCAGGGGAGTCGTCGCGCTTGCTGCACAAGCCATGGCTATGGCGGCGGCCAGGCGGAAGAGTCTGCGCACTGCGTCTCCTTGTGATGGTTCTGTGCAGGCGTGATCCTTTCACCGCCAGGCATCATGGATCCCATGCCCACGGACGCCCCCACCACCCCCGACACCCGCCGCCCCCGCATACCCACCCCCACTTCCGCCCCCGCCCCCGCGAGTCTCGTCGTCACGCTCGTGCTCGGTGCGCTCACCGCCCTGCCGCCGTTGTCCATGGACATGTACCTCCCGGCCCTGCCGGAGGTCACCGGGGCCCTGCACAGTCCCGCCGCCACCGTGCAACTCACGCTCACCGCCTGCCTCATGGGGATGGCGCTCGGGCAGCTCGTCGTCGGGCCCATGAGCGACAAGTGGGGGCGGCGGCGGCCGTTGCTCGCCGGGATGGTGGTCTATGTGATCGCCACGGCCGCATGTGCGCTCGCGCCCGGGGCCGGGGTGCTCATCGGGTGCCGGCTCGTGCAGGGGCTGGCCGGTGCCGCCGGGATCGTCATCGCGCGGGCCGTCGTGCGTGATCTCTACGACGGCGTGGCCATGGCCCGGTTCTTCTCCACCCTGATGCTGATCTCCGGCGTGGCCCCCGTCGTCGCGCCCCTCATCGGCGGCCAGGTGCTGCGGCTGACGGACTGGCGCGGGGTGTTCGTCGTCCTCACGGTGGTCGGCGCGCTGCTCTGCCTCGTCGTCTGGCGTGGGATCCCGGAGACGCTGCCGCCGGAGCGGCGGCACGACGGCGGTGTGGTGCAGGCCCTGCAGACCATGCGCGGGCTGCTCGCCGACCGCGTGTTCACCGGGTACGTGCTCGCGGGCGGGTTCAGCTTCGCCGCGCTCTTTGCTTACATCTCGGCCTCGCCGTTCGTGATCCAGGACATCTACCACGCCTCGCCGCAGACCTTCAGTCTGCTCTTCGGCCTCAACTCCGTCGGGCTCGTCCTCGTCGGCCAGATCAACGGCAAGTTCCTGGCTGGCCGGGTCAGCCTCGACGTCGTCCTCGGCATCGGTCTCGCCGTGGTCGCCCTCGCCGCGGTCGCGCTGGTGCTCATGACCTCGGGGGTGTTCGGCCGGCCGGGGCTCGTGCCCGTCGCCGCCGGGCTGTTCGTCCTGATGTCCGCGATGGGGCTCGCCATGCCCAACACCAGCGCCCAGGCGCTGATGCGTTCCCGCAACGCCGCGGGCTCCGCCTCGGCCCTGCTCGGCACCTCCACCTTCCTGCTCGGCGCGGTCGCCTCGCCGCTGGTCGGCATGGCGGGCGAGCACACGGCCGTGCCGATGGCCGTGGTGCAGCTGGGCTGCGCGCTGGCGGCCGTCGTCTGTTTCGTGGGCCTGTGCCGTCCCTGGCACCGCAAGGACGCAGCCGGGGACGCCGCATAGAATGCGGTAAATGCACGCCCCCGCACCTGCGCCGACCGGCGAGACCCTGCGCGCCGCCCTCGCCGGCCTCCTCGACGGGCTGCCGCCCAGGCAGGCCGCCCAGGCCGTCGAGCGGCTGATCGCCAACTACCGGGGGCGCACCCCCACCCACACCCCGGTGCTGCGCGACCGGTCCGACGTCGCCGCGTACGCGGCCTACCGGATGCCCGCCACCTTCGAGGCCGTGTGCGCGGCCCTGGAGGCCTTCCGGGACCGCCTGCCGGACTTCGTCCCCGTCTCGCACGTGGACGTCGGCGGCGGAACCGGCGCCGCCACCTGGGCCGTCGCGGCGGCCTGGCCCGAGGGTGCGCACCGCACCACGGTCCTGGACTGGGCCGAGCCGGCCCTGGCGCTGGGCGCCGAACTCGCGGGCGGCGCCGCCTCCGAGGCCCTGCGCACCGCGCAGTGGAAGCGGCAGGCGATCGACGCCTCGCTCGCCCTCCCCGACGCCGACCTGGTCACCGTCTCCTACGTGCTCGGCGAACTCACCGAGGACGGGCGGCGCGCGGTGACCGAGGAGGCGGCCCGGGCCGCCTCGGCCGTCGTCATGATCGAACCGGGCACCCCGGACGGCTACTTGCGGATCATCGAGGCCCGCGACCGGCTGATCGCCGCGGGCTTCCGGGTGGTCGCCCCCTGCCCGCACAGCGCGGCCTGCCCCATCGAGCGGGGCACCGACTGGTGCCACTTCTCCGCCCGCGTGAGCCGTTCCTCGCTGCACCGGCAGGTCAAGGGCGGTTCGCTGGCGTACGAGGACGAGAAGTTCTCGTACGTGGCCGCCGTCCGCACCGGCGAGGTGCCGGACGCCCCGGCCCGGGTGGTGCGCAGGCCGCAGATCCGCAAGGGCCAGGTCCTCCTGGAGCTGTGCACGCCGGAGGAGGGCCTGACCCGCGAGACCGTGACCAAGCGCCACGGCCCCCTCTACAGGGCCGCCCGCGACATCGACTGGGGCGACAGCTGGCCGCCGCCGACGGACGAGGCCTGACGCAGCTCCTGCGTGCAGCACTTGACGCTGCCGCCGCCCTTGAGCAGCTCGCCCAGGTCGATCCCGATCGGTTCGTAGCCTCTCTCCCGCAGCGGTCCGAACAGGCCCACCGCCGCCTGCGGGAGCAGCACGTGGCGCCCGTCGGAGACAGCGTTCAGGCCGAGGGCCGCGGCGTCCTCCTCGGCGGCGATCAGCGCGTCGGGGAACAGCCGCCGCAGCACGGCCCGGCTGCCCGCCGAGAAGGCGCCGGGGTAGTACATGACCTCGTCGCCCTCCTCGTCCAGGACGCACAGCGCCGTGTCCAGGTGGTAGTAGCGGGGGTCGACGAGGTCGAGCCCGACGACCGGGCGGCCGAAGAACTCCTGGGCCTCGGCGTGCGAGAGCGGGCTGCTGCGGAAGCCCCGCCCGGCCAGCAGCCAGGAGGCGGTGACGGCGAAGTCGCCCTCGCCCTCGTTGATGTGCGCCGGTTCGCGCACCTCGGCGTAACCGTGCGTGCGGAACCACTCCAGGTGCACCTCCGCCTCGGCCCAGCGCTCGGGGTGGGCGAAGCGGGCGCCCAGCACCCGGCCGTCGACGACCGTGGCGCCGTTGGCCGCGTAGACCATGTCGGGCAGGCCGGGGCGGGGGGCGAGCTCCTCGACGGTGTGGCCGAGGGCGCGGTAGCGGTCGCGGAGGTCTTCCCACTGGGCGAGCGCGAGCGGCAGATCGACCGGTTTGCCCGGGTCCATCCACGGGTTGATCGAGTACGTCACCCGGAAGTGCACCGGCGGGCACATCAGATAGCGACGCGGGGTGAAAGCACGCTGAGTCGTACGCAAGTCGCGCTCCTCACAGTGGGGTTGGGCACGTGCGAGAGCTCGCACGTGCCCAAATGGTCCACGTTCGGCGACCTGTGCGCATGAACCGTACGGGTGGTTTACCGGTGGCTCTCCCGTGCCTTTTTCCGCGCTCGGGAAGGCGATACGGTCCGTCTCACCGGCTCGCTACACTCGCACGTCATGACCGCCAAGACGCCGGACTCCACGCGCCGCAGCGAGCGTTCCCGCCGCGCGATCCTCGACGCCGCCCTCGAGCTGGTCGGCGAGAGCGGATACCAGCGCCTCACCATCGAGGCCATCGCCGCCCGCGCGGGCGTCGGCAAGCAGACGATCTACCGCTGGTGGCCCTCGAAGGCGGCCGTCCTCTTCGAGGCCTGCCTGCCCGAGGGCACCGACGCGGAGAGCGTGGAACTGCCGGACACCGGCGACCTCGAAGCCGACCTGAAGACCGTCCTGCGGGCCACGGTGGACGAGCTCAACGACCCGCGCCTGGACGCCCCCACCCGCGCGCTGACCGCCGAGTCGCAGAACGACCGGCAGCTGGCCGCGGCGCTCACCGAGAAGGTCCTCGAACCCCAGCTCCAGGCCTACGTGCGCCGGTTCCGCACGGCACAGCAGGCCGGGCGGATCGACGCCCGCGTCGATCCGCGCATCGCCGTCGAGCTCCTGGTGGGCCCGCTCTTCCACCGCTGGCAGACCCGCACTCTCCCGCTTACCCACGAGTACGCGGACGCCGTCGTCGAGCTTGCCCTGCGCGGCCTCGCCCCGCGTTGAGCCCGCAGCCCGTGCGCTTCGCCCCGGACCCCGGGGTGGTTCGTCGACTGCAGGCCGACGGTGGCTGATCGCGCAGTTCCTCGCGCCCCTTACGGGGCGCCCCCGCGGCCGGTCTCACACCCCCCGGATGCGTCCGGCGGTCACACCGGGCGCAGGATGGTGGCAGCATTGACCGGAGACCGCGGTCGAAGTGAGGGGATAGATGGAACGCAAGAGCAGATTCTCCCAGTGGCTGCGCCGCCCCAGGAGCGGAGCGGGCGGCGATACGGGCACGGGGGCGGCGCCGGCCGCCCGTGAGGAGCTGCTCCTGGCCGCGGCCGCCGCCGGCTTCCCCCTGGCCCCGGCCGCGCACCCCTCGGGCTACGGCTGTTCCTGCGAGCGCATCGGCTGTCCCACCCCCGGCCGGCATCCCGTCTCCTTCGCCTGGCAGACCCTCGCCACCACGGACGCCGAGAAGGTGACCAAGTGGCTCCGCTCCCAGCCGGAGGCCAACTTCGTCACCGCGACGGGCATCGCCCACGACGTCCTCGACGTGCCCGCCGAGGCGGGCCGCCAGGCCCTGGACCGGCTGCTCGCGGCCGGCATCGAGGTCGGCCCCGTGGCCACCGTCGACCCCGACCGCATGCTTTTCTTCACCGCCACCCGCGGCACCCCGGACGACGAGGACGAGTGGTGGCCCTGCGAGCTGGACTGCCACCCCGAGACGATGGACGAGCACCCCGGCCTGCGCTGGCACTGCCGCGGCAGCTACGTCCTGCTCCCGCCCTCGCAGCTGCCGGGCGACGGCCGGGTGCAGTGGCTGCACGGCGCCGAGCGTCCGCTGCCGGATCCGCTGACGCTGCTGGAGACCCTGACCGACGCCTGCGCCCAGTACGCGGACGGCCGTTCGGATCACGAGCACGCCGCTTGGCCTATCGGCCACTGAGGACCGCGCGCCGGGCGCCCCGTAGGGGCGCGGGGCTTCGCCCCGGACCCCTGGGGTAGTGCGTCGGCTGCAGGCCGGTGGGGGCTGGTCGCGCAGTTCCCCGCGCCCCTTACGGGGCGCCCACGCCCTACTCGCCCTTCGCCGCGGTCAGTGACTCGATCCGGTTGAGGAAGACGGCCCGGCCGCTCGCGGGCACCTGCACCGCCGACTCCGAGACCCGCGTGAACGTCACCGCGGTCTTCAGCTCGCCCGTCAGCAGCGCCTTCGTGCGCGCGTCGGAGACGGTGGGGGTCACGCCCTGCGCCATGGTGCGCTTCTCCCGGTGGTGCGCGGTGACGAACACCAGCGCGCCGCCGTCCTTGGTGCGCAGGGCCGGGGACGGGAAGCCGGGGGCCTCGTCGGGCGTGTCGATGAACTCGGTCCAGAAGTTGGGGGTACGGGCCAGCGGCGCGCGGTCCGCGCGCAGCCCCGAGGTGGCCGGGCCGTCGGCGAGGACCGAGCCCGTGCCGGTGCGCAGGTAGTCCGCGTACGCCCTGCTCAGCGCGCCGGGGGCGGCGGCGAGCCCGTCCGTGTCGCGGGTCGGCACGGCCTGCGCGTATCCGTCGGCGTCCGTCGCGAAGGCCGGCACCTTGCCGTCGGCGAGCAGCGACAGGTACGCCGCCTTCCACGGCTTTCCGGCACCGGACCGGGTGAAGACCACCAGCCAGCGGTTGCCGTCGCGGTTGCTGTGGGTGTCGGCGACGAAGAATTTCGGCCAGCCGGCCATCTTGGGGATCGTGAAACGGGCGTCGTCGAGGACGAGCGCCGGGTAGCCCGGGTTGCCGCCGGGCGTCGCCGCCCGCTGGACGGCCAGGTCGGCCCGGCCTATCTCGGCCAGCGCACCGGTCTCGACCCGGTCCACGAGGGCCGGGTCGAGTCTGCGGTACGCGTCGGTGTAGCCGTCGGTGAAGTGCTTGAGGACCTCGGCGGCCTCAGCCTTGGACGCCGCCGGGATGACCGCCCGTTCGCCGTGCACCGTCATGCACCCGGTCGCTGTCGTCGCGAGCACCGTCAGCGACAGCAGGGCTCCGAACACCCGACGTGGCGGCCGGCGTCTCATGGTGCGTGGACTCCTCGGTTGCGGCAGGGGACGGCTGCGCAACCTTACCCACGTCACCCTTGCGCTGACGTTTCGGGGAGGTCCTTCTGGCCCGTGGTTCCGGCCGGGGGTCCGGGGGTTGCCCCCCGGGAAAGCACAGCAGCCCGCGAGGGCATGAAGAACACCACGAGGGTCGGCACCAGATACAGCGCCCACACCGCGACCTGCAGCCAGGTCGGGTCGGGCTGGAAGTTGAAGACGCCCTTCAGCAGCGTGCCGTACCAGCTGTCGGCGGGCACCTGCTCGCTGACGTCGAAGGCCCTGTTGCCCAGGCCCGGCAGGATGCCGGCCTCCTGCAGGTCGTGGAAGCCGTAGGCGAGCACGCCCGCGGCGACCACGACGAGCATCCCGCCGGTCCAGGTGAAGAACTTCGCCAGGTTGATCTTCAGTGCACCGCGGTAGAACAGCCAGCCCAGCACCACGGCCGTCAGCAGCCCCAACAGGGCGCCGACGAGCGGCCGTACACCGTCGTCCGTGGCCTGCACGGCCGTCCAGATGAACAGCGCCGTCTCCAGGCCCTCCCGGCCGACGGCGAGGAAGGCCGTGACGACGAGCGCGGTGGTGCCCATCGCCAGCGCCGCGTCCAGCTTGCCGTGCAGCTCCTTCTTCAGGTGCCGCGCGGTGCGCCGCATCCAGAAGACCATCCACGTCACCAGGCCGACCGCGACGACGGACAGCGAGCCGCCGAGCGCCTCCTGCGCCTCGAACGTCATGGTCTGCGAGCCGTACTGGAGCACCGCGCCGAAGCCCATGCTGAGCAGCACCGCGGCGGCGATGCCGGTCCAGACCGGCGTCAGGGCGTCCTTCCGCCCGGTCTTGACCAGGTAGGCGACGAGGATGCAGACGACCAGGCTGGCCTCCAGGCCCTCGCGCAGGCCGATCAGGTAGTTGCCGAACACGCGGCGTCCCCTTCCGTGCAGTTGCCGTCTGTGCAGTTGCCGTCGTCGGTCACGCGAACAGGGCCCGGCCCCACCAGTCGTCCTTGTCCCGGACGCCCGGCGGGACGGCGAAGACCGCCGAACCCACGTGCTGGATGTACTCGTTGAGGGCGTCCTTCGCCGCGAGCCGGCGCTGCAGCGGAACGAAGCCGTCCCGGACGTCGCGCTGGTACGCGATGAAGAACAGGCCCGCGTCCAGGCGGCCCAGGCCGTCCGTGCCGTCGGTGAAGGAGTAGCCGCGGCGCAGGATGGTCACGCCGTTGTTGCTGTCCGGGTGGGCCAGCCGCACGTGCGCGTTGTCCTTCATGGCCCTGAGGTCGGGCTCGTCGTGCTCGCGCTGCTTCCCCTGCGGGGCGCCCTCGGCCTTGGTGCGGCCGAAGGTGTCCTCCTGGTCCTTCAGCGAGGCGCGGTCCCAGGTCTCGACGTGCATCCGGATGCGGCGCGCGACGAGGTAGGAGCCGCCGGCCAGCCAGTCCGGGCCGTCCTTCCCGCTCACCCACACGTGCTTGTCCAGGCGCGCGGTCTCGGTGCCGGCGATGTTCCGGGTGCCGTCCTTGAACCCCATCATGTTGCGCGGGGTCTGGGCGTCCGGCGTCGTCGAGGACGTCTTGCCGAAGCCCAGCTGGGACCAGCGGATGGCGACGCGGCCCATGCCGATGCGGGCCAGGTTGCGGATCGCGTGCACCGCGACCTGCGGGTCGTCCGCGCAGGCCTGGACGCACAGGTCGCCGCCGCTGCGGGCCGGGTCGAGGTTGTCGCCGGGGAAGGCGGGCAGGTCGATCAGGGCCTGCGGACGGCGGGACTTGAGCCCGAAGCGGTCCTTGCCGTCCTTCTCGAACAGGCCCGGGCCCACACCGAAGGTCAGCGTCAGCCGGGAGGGCTTGAGGCCGAGGGCCTCGCCGGTGTCGTCCGGCGGCAGCTCCTCGTTCTCGCTGATCGCCCCGTCCCCGACCTCGCGCCCCGCGGTCATTGCCGCGGCCGCGGCCGTCCACTCCTTCAACAGGGCGACGAGCGCGCCCCGGTCGGTGGTGGTCACGTCGAAGGCCGCGAAGTGCAGCCGGTCCTGGACGGGCGTGGCGATGCCGGCCTGGTGGGCGCCGTGGAACGGCACGGCGTCACCGGCGGACGCGGCGGGCTGCGAACCGTCGCCGAGCCGCAGGGCGGCGGCAGTGCCGCCCGCGGCGGCCGCGCCGAGGGCGAGGCCGGCGCCGCCCCAGCCGAGCAGGGCGCGGCGGGAGGGGGAAACAGTCTTGTCGGTCATGGTGTCCCCGGCCCTACTTCGCGACGGCCGCGGCGAGCTTGGACAGCGGCTCGGACAGGGCGTTGACCACGTCCGAGAGCTTCTTGCGGTCGTCCTGGCCGACGGTGTCGTAGGACTTGAAGCCATCGCCCTCGCGGTAGCCGTCGAGCGCCTTCTTCACGGCGTCGAACTGCTTGTCCAACTCCTGCACGAGCGCGGCATCGTGCTGGGCGGCGACGGGCTTGAGGAGCCCGTAGGCCTTCTCGGCGCCCTCCACGTTGGCCTCGAAGTCGTCGAGGTCGGTGTGGCTGTAGCGCTCCTCCTCGCCGGTGATCTTGTTCCGGTAGACCTCGTCGAGGAGTTCCTTGGCGCCGTTGGCCATGCCGGTCGGGGTGAGCTCGGCGGTGCCGACGCGCTTGCGCCAGTCCTCAAGGTCCTTCATCAGCTGGTCGGCGAGGGCCTTGTCGTCGTCAGTGATCTTCTTGTCCTGCCAGAGGGACTTCTCCAGCCGGTGCCAGCCGGTCCACTTCTGGTCCTTCTCCAGGCCGTCCTCGCGGACGTCGACCTTGGGGTCGATGTCGCCGAAGGACTCGGCGACGGGCTCGGTGCGCTCCCAGCCGGTGCGGGAGGGCGCGTAGGCCTTCTGCGCCGCGTCGAGGTCGCCGCTCTTGACGGCGTCGGCGAACTTCTGCGCCGCCGCGACGCTCTCGTCGGCCTGCTCCTGCACGTAACGGCGGTATTCGGCCACCGCCTTGTCCAGCTCCGGGTTGCTCTTCTGCTGCGCGCCGCCGCCGGTCACGGTGATCTTCTGGCGGATGCCGTCGCCCTTCATACCGGGCTTGCAGGCGATCTCGTACGAACCGGCCTTGATCGTCGCGGTGATGTCGGCCTTGGTGCCCGGGCCTATGTTCTCGCGCTCGGTGACGATCCGGTCGTCCGGCGCGTAGACGTAGACCTCGGTGACCTTGGAGCCCTTGTTCTCGACGGCGAGCGTGACGTGCCCGGCCGGGAACGAGGTCTTCGAGACCTCGCACTTGTCGTCGGTGGCGGTGACCTTCACGGCCGCTGTGTTCTTGCCGTTCTTGCCCTCCGACTTCTGGGCGCAACCGGACACGGCTGTCAGGGCCGCGAGGGCCGCGACGGCGGCGGCTGCGGAGGAGCGGAGGGCTCGCATGCGAAGGACTCCAGGCATGGTCGAAGGGGACGGATGGCCTTATTTAGGCCGCCCTAACTTATCTGAGGCTTGCCTTTCTCTTTACCGCGGGATGGTGTGACGCTGGTCTCATGTGGCCGGATTTCGCTGTGGGCGTTGCGGCACCACCAACGGGCCCGCGGCGCCCGGAAGATCGACGACGTCGACCGGCTGCCCGTAGACCCGGCTCAGGAGGACGGGCTCGAAGACCTCGGAAGGCGGCCCGTCGGCCACGATCCGGCCGGCCTGGAGCACGGCCACGCGGTCGGCGTAGGCGCCCGCGAGACCGAGGTCGTGCAGCACGACGGCCACGGCGTCCCCGGCCGCGGCGCGTTCGCGGCAGACGCGCAGGACAAGTTCCTGGTGCCGGAGGTCGAGCGCGGCGGTCGGTTCGTCGAGCAGCACGAGCGGGGTGCGCTGCGCGAGCACGCGGGCCAGGGCGACGCGGGCCCGTTCACCGCCGGAGAGCGCGGTGAACGGGCGGGACGCGAAGGTCGTGACCTCGGTGGCGGTCATGGCGGCCGCCACCGCCTCGTCGTCCTCGGCCGCGGCGGGGGTACGGGCCCAGGGGGCCCGGCCCATGCGGATGATGTCCGCGACGGCGAAGGGGAACGAGAGCGTGGTGTCCTGCGGCAACACGGCGCGGTGCCGGGCGAGTTCGCGGGGCGGCCAGGCGCCGGCCGGGCGGTCGGCGATGCGGACCTCGCCGGAGGCGGCGGGCAGGTCGCCCGCGAGGGCGGCGAGGAGGGTCGATTTTCCGGCGCCGTTGGGGCCGACGAGGGCCGTCACCTCGCCGGGGGCGAGGGTGAGGTCGATGTCGGCGAGGACGGTGCGTCCGCTGCGGCGGACGGTGAGGTTGCGTGCTTCGAGCATGTGGGGTGATCTCCTGGTAGGGGCTGCGCCCCGTAAGGGGCGCGGGGCTGTTTACATATGCGGCTCCGCCGCGTGGGCGCGACCAACCACGACGTGCGCGCGGTCGAAGTCCCGGGGGCTGTGCGTCGGCTGCAGGCCGTCGGTGGCTGGTCGCGCAGTTCCCCGCGCCCCTTACGGGGCGGGGCACCCTCACCCCCAACCCCCCTGCCTCCGCCGCGTCCTCCTCAACAGCCAGAAGAAGAACGGGCTCCCGAACAACGCCGTCAGCACCCCGAGCGGCAGCTCCGCCGGTGCCGTCACCGTCCGGGCCGCCAGATCCGCGCCCACCAGCACCAGGGCACCGGCAACCGCGCTGCCCGGCACCAGGAACCGGTGCCCCGGCCCCGCTGCCATCCGCAGCAGGTGCGGGACCAGCAGGCCCACGAACGTGACGATCCCCGCCACGGCCACCGCGGCCGCCGTCAGCAGGGCCACCACCAGGATCAGCACCAGCCGCAGCCGCTCCACGTCCACTCCGAGGTGCCGCGCGGGCCGTTCGCCGAGCGCGAGGAGGTCCAATTTCCTCGCGTACCACGGCGCAACGGCCAGCCCGCCCAGGGCACATGGCAGGACGGCCAGCACCTTCGGCCAGGTCGCCTGGGCGAGCGAGCCCAGCTGCCAGAAGGTGATCTGCGTGATCTGCGCGGTGTCCGCGGCGAAGACGCACAGCCCGATGAGCGCGCCCGCGAAGGCGTTCACCGCGATGCCGGTCAGGATCAGCGTCACCACCTCCGTGCGGCCGCCCGAGCGCGACAGCACGTACACCAGCAGCACGGTCCCCAGGCCGGTCGCGAAGGCGCAGGCGGTGACCGTCCAAGTCCCCAGGAACGACAGGCCCAGTGCGATCGAGGCGACCGCCCCGACGGCGGCGCCCGCCGAGATGCCGATGACGCCGGGCTCGGCGAGCGGATTGCCGAACACGCCCTGCATCAGCGCGCCCGCGCACCCCAGCGACGCCCCGACGAGCAGGGCGAGGGCGACGCGCGGAAGCCGTACGTTCCACAGCACGCTCTCGCCGACGCGGTCGAGTGCGGCACCGCCGAGCCCGGCGCGGTGCAGGAGCGAACCGACGACGTCCCCGACGGGGATGTCGTAGGCCCCCAGCCCCGCGGACAGCAGGCACAGCGCGAGCAGCGCGGCCCCCATGACGGCGGCGATCACCGGCCGGGCCACGTCACTTCCCCTTCGCGTGGATCTGCCCGGCCAGCGAAGCGACCACCGCATCCGTCCGCGGGCCGAAGTTCAGCAGGACGCCGTCGTCGACCGAGGCGATACGGCGGTCGAGGCCCGCGGGCGTCTGGCCGACGCCCGGGATCTTCAGCAGGCCGTCGACGCCGCCCACCGAGGCGAGGCCCTTGGTCATCACGAGGATGACGTCGGGCGCCGCCTTGGCCAGGGCCTCGCTGGTGATGGGCGTGAAGTCCCTCGTCAGGCCCGACTCCTTGCCCGCGTCCACACCGCCCGCGGCCTCGACGAGCGAGTCCGCGCCCGAGCCCGGGCCGCCGAGGAGGTAGACGGACGCCGGGCCGCGCAGATAGAGGAAGGCGACCCGCGGCCTGTCCGTGGTACCACTCCCCGGGACGCGTCCGCGCGCCGCCTCGATGCGCTGCTCCGTCCGCTTGCGCAACTGCGCCCCGGCGTCGGGCACTCCGAGCGTGGCCGCCACCTTGTCGATGCGGGTCCCCACGTCGCCGAGCCGCTTCGCCGGGTCGAGGACGACGAGCGGAATCCCGGCGGCCCGGATCTGTTCGACGGCCTCCGCCGGGCCGGTCGTGGTCTCGGCCAGGACGAGCGTGGGCCGGAGGGAGAGCACGCTCTCCGCCGAGACGTCGTGCGCCCGCGTGACGACGGGCAGGTGACGGGCCTGCTCGAAGGTGGCGGTGACGTCCCGGGCCACGGTGTGGCCGCCGAACCCGAGCGTGAAGACGGTCTCGGCGAGCGAGCCGGTCAGCGGCACGATCCGGTCCGTGCTGCGCACGGTGACGTCGCGGCCGTCGGCGGACCGCACGGTCACGGGGAGTTGCGGGTGCGGCGGCGCGTCCGTGAGCGGCTCGACGCGGTCGGCTGCCGCCGTCTGGCGGTGCGGCTCGTCGGCGGACGTGCCGCCTGCCGACGGACCGCAGCCGGTGAGCACGGCGGCGAGGGCGGCGAGGCCCGCGAGGACGCCGAGGAGGCGTGAGGCGTGCGCCAACTGCACGCCCACAGGCCGACGTTGGGACACGTTCCCGCCTTCCGGTACGGATCCTTCCGAATGGAGGGTTCCACTCGGCTGAGCTGTAGCTTAGGTTAGCCTTACCTAAATCGCCACTGCCGAGAGGGGTTCCTCGATGCTGCCGTCCAGACCTGCCCGCGCCCCGGTGGCGGTGTTGCTCGCGGCGCTGGCGCTGGCGACGGTTCTTGCCGGCCCGGCCGCCCGGGCGGAGGGTTCGCCGAACCGTGAGGTGTCGGGGGGCCGCCTGGACTGGGGCATCAAGGCCTCGTTCCAGAGCTACGTCACCGGGCCGATCGCCCAGGGCAGTTGGGACCTGCAGGGCGGCGCGGCAACGGTCGGCGAGAGCCGCTTCCGCTTCCACACGGCCAAGGGCACCTACGCGCCGGACAGCGGCACCTTCGAGGCGGGCTTCTCCGGCGGAGTCCACTTCACCGGCCACCGCAAACCCGACGGCACCCACGAACTCGACCTCACCGTCAGCAGTCCGGCCGTCCGCATCTCCGGCGACAGCGGCACCCTCTACGCCGACGTCACGAGCAAGGCCGTGACGGCCGCCCATGTGCCGTTGGCCGCGCTCGACCTGTCCGGTACGCACCTGCGCGGCGGCGGGACGGCCGTCAGTCTGACGGACGTCCCGGCCAGGCTGACGGCGGAGGGCGCGAAGGCGTTCGCGGGGTACTACGGGGAGGGCACGGCGCTCGACCCGGTGAGCTTCTCCGCCGACATCGCGGAGAAGGGCGCGTCGTCACCGTCCTCTGTGCCGTCCGAAAAACCCGCGGAAAAGGGTGAGTTCACGGGCGCCGCCGTCGACTGGGGCATCCGTCGGACCTTCCGCGAGTACGTCACGGGCCCGGTGGCCCAGGGCTCCTGGACGCCGGCCGACGGCGCTCAGGACGGCGGTGCGCTCTTCCGCTTCCCGCACGGGAAGGGCACGTACACCGCCGGGGGTACGGCCCTCGACGCCGCTTTCGCCGGCACCCTGCGCTTCACGGGCAAGAACCTCGACCTCGCGCTGAGCGCGGTCCGGGTGACGGTGAAGGACGGCAAGGGGACGCTGTCGGCGAGCGGCAGACCGCTGGTCACCTTCGATGCCACCGGCCTGAAGCGGAAGGACGGCCTCGCCGTCCTCACCGAGGCCCCGGCGAAGCTCACCGCCGAAGGGGCCGGGGTGTTCGGCGGGATGTACCGGGAGGGGACGGACATGGATCCGGTCTCGCTCGCGGTGCCGCTGGTGACGGGGGCGCCCCTGCCGCCACTCCCGGACCTGGGCAGCGCGCCTTCGACTCCGTCCCCCTCCCCGTCCCTCTTCCCCGTACTTCCCGTCGCCGCCGCGGGCGCGGGCGTCCTGGCCCTGACAGCCGTGATGTTCGCGGTGCTCCGCAGGCGCAAGTCCACCACCGATCAAGGAGACAACCGACCATGACCGTCACCGCACTTCGCCGCCTCGCCTACGCGGCCGTCGTCTCGCTGGGCGCGATGACGCTGACCGTTCCCGCGGCCCACGCGGGCGAGGGTGCCGCCCCGAAGGGGATGCCGCTGAAGGACGGCACCCTGGAGTGGGGCGTGAAGGAGTCGTTCCGCCAGTACGTCACCGGTCCGATCGGCGGCGGCAGAATCGAGGCCGCCGACGGGGCCCGACAGGCGGACGGCGGCGGTCCGTTCACCTTCACCGGCGGCACGGGCTCGTACGACATGGCGACGCACGCCGTCGCCACCACATTCAAGGGCAGCGTCCGCTTCCTGGGACACCAGAAGGAGGACAAGTCCTGGGAACTCGACATCAAGCTCGCCGATGTGAAGGTGAAGACGCAGGGCACGTCCGGCAGCATCACCGCAGACGTGACGACGGCGGGCGGTGCGACACAGGACGACGTCGCGATCGCCTCGCTCGACCTGTCCGCCGTCCGCCCGGGCGGCGGTGAGGGCGGCGCGATGACCTTCGCGAAGATACCGGCCAAGCTGACGGGGGACGGGGCGAAGGCGTTCAAGGGCTTCTACAAGGAGGGGCAGGAACTGGACGCGGCGACGCTGTCGGTGAAGGCGGGCGGCGGGGACGGCGGCGGGCAGAAGGAGAAGCCGCAGCCGCAGCCGAAGCCGGAATCTCCGGAGCCGAAGGCGAGCGCCGAGCCCGCGAAGGAGAGGAAGGAACCGGCTGCGCCCGCTCTTGGCACCATCGCGGACGGCAATCTCGACTGGGGTGTGAAGAAGTCCTTCCGCGACTACGTCACCGGCCCGGTGGCGGGCGGCAAGGCCGAAGTCTCGGGCGGCGCCGGGCAGTCGGGCGACGGCTACCGCTTCCCGAAGGGCCACGGCTCGTACGATGCGGGCACGGCCGTCCTCGACGCCGCCTTCGACGGCGCCGTCCGCTTCACGGGCCACGAGGGCCAGTTGGACCTGAAGCTCAGCGACCTCAAGGTGAAGGCGAACGGCACGTCCGGCACGTTGTACGCCGACGTCTCGGCGAAGGAGCGGTCGAGCGGGAAGGTCGTCGACACGGACGACATGCCGCTCGCGAAGCTGAAGCTGTCGGCCGACGCACTCAAGGCCAAGGACGGCGTGGTGTCCGTGCCGGCCGCTCCCGCGACGCTGACGGCGCAGGGCGCGAAGGCCTTCGGCGGCATGTACAAGGAGGGCCAGGACCTCGACCCGGTGAACGTGACGGTGTCGGTGGACAAGAACGCGACGCTTCCGGCGGCGACTTCGGGCGCGGCGGAGCTCGCGGAAACGGGTGCCTCGACCGGTCCGCTGCTGGGCGCAGCGGGCGCCCTCGCCCTGGCGGGCGGGGCGGCCGTGTACGCGACGCGGCGCCGGGGAGGTGTACGGGGCTGAGGCTCTGTCCGTGCCCCGTCAGGGGCGCGGGGAACTGCGCGACCAGCCACGACGCGCCCGCAGTCGAAGTCCCGGGCTGGCGTGTCGGCCGCAGGCCGTCGGTGGCCGATCGCGCAGTTCCCCGCGCCCCTTCGGGGCGCTACGCGCTCAAGGGGAACTCCCGCCCCAACGCCTGGAACACGGCAGTGTTTAGCGCGAAAGCGCGCCGGCACTCCTCCACCACCCGCTGCTTCTCCAGCTCGTCCACCGGCAGCGCATCCAGCAGTTCGCGGTACTCCCGCTTGAACGCCGCAGGGTTGCCGATCCCGTCGAAGACGTAGAAGCGCACCCCGTCCCCCTTGCGCGCGAAGCCCCACGTCTTCTCCGCCGTGCCGCGGATGATCTGGCCGCCGGAGAGGTCGCCGAGGTAGCGCGTGTAGTGGTGGGCCACGTAGCCCGCGGGCCAGGTGCGGGCGCATTCCTCGATGCGGGCCGCGTACGCCGCCGTGGCGGGCAGCGGCTGCAGGCCCGTCCGCCAGTCCGGGCCGCCCAAGTGGGTCAGATCGCGCTCCAATTGGGCGGTGCGGGCGAGCTCCGGGCGGATGAACGGGCCGGCCACCGGGTCGGCCGCGAGGGCCGCGGACGCGGACTCCAGGGCGCGGTAGACGAACCAGAGCTGCTCGGTGTAGCGGCGGTAGGCCTCCACCCCCAGCCGGCCGCCGAGCATGTCGCTCATGAAGGAGGAGTTCTCGGCCTCCGTGTGCTGCTCGTGGGAGGCGGTGCGGATGACGGTGGAGAACGGGGCGTCCAAGACGGACCTCCGGTGACGGGGGTGCGGGAAGGCCGATTCTTCCTACTTAGGCTTACCTAAGTCAATGTGTTCCCGACGTGCTGTCGGTAAAACCCTATCGGCCGCCCCGCCGCTCCGCAGGAGTTACGGCAGCGTCAGAATCTCCGCACCCGTCTCCGTGACCACCAGCGTGTGCTCGAACTGTGCCGTCCGCTTGCGGTCCTTGGTGACGACCGTCCAGCCGTCCTCCCAAAGGTCGTAGTCGTACGTCCCCAGCGTCAGCATCGGCTCGATGGTGAACGTCATGCCCGGCTGGATGAGGGTGTCGTGGTGCGGGCTGTCGTAGTGCGGGACGATCAGGCCGGAGTGGAAGGACGAGTTGATGCCGTGACCGGTGAAGTCGCGGACGACGCCGTAGCCGAAGCGCTTGGCGTACGACTCGATGACCCGGCCGATGATGTTGATCCGGCGCCCGGGCTTGACCGCCTTGATCGCCCGGTTCAGCGCCTCGCGCGTGCGCTCGACCAGCAGACGGGACTCCTCGTCCACGTCGCCGCACAGGTATGTGGCGTTGTTGTCGCCGTGCACGCCGCCGATGAAGGCCGTCACGTCGAGGTTGACGATGTCGCCGTCGCGCAGCACGGTCGAGTCGGGGATTCCGTGACAGATCACTTCGTTGATCGACGCGCACAGCGACTTGGGGAAGCCGCGGTAGCCGAGCGTCGAGGGGTACGCGCCGTGGTCGCACATGAACTCGTGCGCGACCCGGTCCAGCTCGTCCGTGGTCACGCCGGGGGCGATGTGCTTGGCCGCCTCCTCCATCGCCTGTGCGGCGATGCGGCCGGCGATGCGCATCCGCTCGATCGTGTCGGCGTCCTGCACCTCGGGGCCGGTGTACGGCGTCGGGGCGTCCTTGCCCACGTACTCGGGACGCGGGATCGAGGAGGGGACGGAGCGGGTGGGGGAGAGTCTCCCCGGGACAAGAAGTGACTGGCCAGACATGTCTGCGAGTGTAGTCACGGCCCGTCGGGGAGCATGAGCGGAGAGAGGAGACCCGTGATGGCACTGTTCAAGAGGCGTACGGCCGGCAAGCCGGGCGAGTACTACTACTGCCTGAAGCACGGCACGGTGGAGGAGGGCCCGGAGTGCCGGGCCGCCGACCGCTTTGGTCCTTACGGGACGCGGGAGGAGGCCGCCCATGCCATGGAGACCGCTCGCGAGCGGAACGAGGAGTGGCGGGAGGACCCGCGGTGGCGGGACGAACCGGGCGACGGGGGCGGCGCCCCATAAGGGGCGCGGGGAACTGCGCGAGCAAGCACAGCGAACCCGCCAGCCGACGACGGCGGGCCCGGCCCCGCACCGGTCAGGCCGCCGTGGCGAGCTTCGCCTCGCGCGCCCGCACCGCATGCGGGTCCGTGCGCTGGTCGTACGACAGCAGCTTCGGCAGGGACAGTGCCAGCAGGCCCACCCCCGCCACGCACGCCAGGCCGCCTGCCCACACGGAGGTGCGCACGTTCGTCAGCGCGGCCGTGCCGCCCGCACGGACCTGGCCCAGCTGGGGGCCCACCGAGTAGGACAGCAACTCAATGCCGGCCAGGCGCCCCCGCAGCTCGTCCGGGATCGTCTGGTCCCACATCGCGGAGCGGAACAGGCCGCTGATCATGTCGCAGCCGCCCGCGACGGCCAGGAACAGCAGCACCAGCCAGACGTTGTGCATCCAGCCCGCCATCGCCATGGCGCCGCCCCAGCCGGCCGCCGCCAGGACCACCATGCGGCCGTGCCGGTGGATGCGCGCGGCCCAGCCGCTGGTCAGGCTGACCGCCAGGGAGCCGACGGCGCCGGCCGCGTACATCAGGCCCAGCGCCCAGGGGGCGTGCAGCTCGTCGGCCAGGAACGGGAAGACCGCCGTGGGGAAGGCGAAGAACATCGCCGTCAGGTCGATGGCGTACGTCCCCAGCAGTTCCTTGCGGCTCCACGCGTAGCGGCCGCCCTCCAGGATGCCGCGCAGCGACGGCTTCTCGGCGTCGTGCGAGGCGGGGGAGGGGGCGAGGGTCGCGATCAGGGCTGCGGAGACCAGGTACGACAGCACGTCCAGCCCGTAGGCCAACGACAGCCCGGCGTAGGCGACGAGCACGCCCGCCAACGCCGGGCCGGCGATCGCGCCGAGCTGCCAGCGCATGGAGTTGAGCGCGATGGCGGCGGGCAGCTGGTCGTGCGCGACGATGCGCGGCACGATCGCGTGCAGGGCCGGGCGCTGGAGCCCGGTCAGCGCGCTGGTCAGCGCGGCCACCACGTACAGCGGCCAGATCATCGGGTGCGGCAGCAGGGTGTTGAGCAGCAGCAGCGCGCTCAGGGCGGTCAGCCCGAGCTCGGTCCACAGGATCAGCTTGCGGCGGTCGAGGGCGTCGGCCAGTGCGCCGCCGTAGAGCCCGAAGACGATCAGCGGGACGAGCTCGACGGCGCCCACCGCACCCACCGCGAGCGTCGAACCGGTCAGCTCCTTGAGCTGCAGCGGGACGGCCACGAAGGTCAGGAAGGTGCCGAAGACCGTCACCAGTCCCGCCAGCCACATGCGGCGGAAGTCGCGGGAGGCGTGCCACGGCGTGAGGTCGGGCAGGAGCGCTCGCAGGCGCCCGGAATGAGGGGGATGGTCGTCGTCGGTCACGAGGGACGATGGTCGTACGACGGGGCGAAGCGCTGCAAACGGTTTTCCGTGCCGGTCCCGTTCACCACCGGGTCGGCGGCGGGGCGGTCAGCTGCTCCGCGAGCCGGGAGAGCCGGTCCCGGAAGCGCCGGCCGTGCCCCGGCGGCGGGCTGTTCTCCCCGGCGGCCGCGCTGACCAGGTGCTGGACCATGTCCAGGTCCATCACCGAGGAGGCGGGCACGGACAGGGCGTCGTGGGCGAGGGCGTGCAGGTCCGTGTCCGGGCCCTCCTCGGCGTCGTCCAGCGCGAGGACGGTCGCCCCGCAGCGCCGGGCGTCGTGCACCCGCTCCAGCAGGCCCGCCCCGGGCCCGCCCTCCGCCACCACCAGCACCGTCTCCCCGCGCCGCGCCGCCTCCAGCCGGCCGAGGCCCACGGACAGATGGGCCGGGCTGCGCGGCGGGACCCGGTGCCGGACGAGCGTGGGGGACAGCCGGGACAGGCCGGACCAGGCCGCCTCGTCGTCCAGGTGGGCCGCCAGGTGCCACGGCTCGTACTCCGCCGTGCCCACCAGCAGCAGGCCGCCGTCGTCGCGGGCGACCGAGGTGCGCAGCACCCCCGCGAAGCGGCGCGTGTCCTGCAGCCACTCGGTCCCGGCGAGCACTTCCCGCAGCAGCGCGACCCGTACGGCGTCCATGGCCCCGCATCCTGCCGCAACGGCCGCGCGCGGATGGCCGGTTGCGTCGGTCCTCACCCGATCGTGACAGTATCGCTGTCATGACTACTTCTGATGGTGCGAATGGTGCGAACGGTGCGGACGCCGCTGCGAAGAAGGCTCCCGCGAAGGACCCCTGGGACCTTCCCGACGTCTCCGGCCTGGTGGTCGGCGTCCTCGGTGGCACCGGCGACCAGGGCCGCGGCCTGGCCTACCGGCTGGCCAAGGCCGGGCAGCAGGTGATCATCGGTTCCCGCGCCGCCGAGCGGGCGCAGACGGCCGCGGCCGAGCTGGGCCTGGGCATCGAGGGCGCCGACAACGCGGAGTGCGCGCGCCGCAGCGACATCGTGATCGTCGCGGTGCCGTGGGACGGGCACGCCAAGACCCTGGAGGCGCTGCGCGAGGAGCTCACCGGGAAGCTCGTCGTCGACTGCGTCAACCCGCTGGGCTTCGACAAGCAGGGCGCCTACGCGCTGAAGCCGGAGGAGGGCAGCGCCGCCGAGCAGGCCGCCGCGCTGCTGCCGGAGTCGCGGGTGACGGCCGCCTTCCACCACCTGTCCGCCGTGCTGCTCTCCGACCCGGAGATCGCGGAGATCGACACCGATGTGATGGTGCTGGGCGAGAAGCGCGCCGACACCGACATCGTGCAGGCGCTGGCCGGGCGCATCCCCGGCATGCGCGGCGTCTTCGCGGGCCGGCTGCGCAACGCCCACCAGGTGGAGGCGCTGGTCGCCAACCTGATCTCGGTGAACCGCCGCTACAAGGCCCACGCGGGGTTGCGGATCACGGACGTGTAAGGGGCTCTGCGCGTGTACCGCGCCCCGTAAGGGGCGCGGGGAACTGCGCGACCAGCCACCCACGACCCGCAGGGTGCAATGGGGGACAATGACCGGACACGTACCGCCCCGGACCAGGAGCCGACATGCCCCGCCTCGCCCTCTACGCCCTCGTCACCTGCGCGCTAGCGCTCACGGCGGCCGTCGTCTCGTTCGTGGAGGGCAGCTGGCTCGGCATCATCTGGATCCTGCTCCTCGGCGTCTCGTCCAACATCGCCTGGTACTACGTCCGCAAGGCGAAGAACGACCGCGCCGCCGAGCAGGCCGCCGCGGGGCGGTAGGGGGAGCCGGTACCCCACGGCGACGGCGGCGTCCGGGGTCCGTGGAGCGGGGTCGGACATCCACTCCACGTTCCAGGGCATCTCGCCCGCGTTCGACGTCAAGGGGAGGCGGGCGGAGTGAGCTGCTATTTCCAGGTTGGCGAGGAAGATCTTTGGAACCCGTCCAATTCCGTCGCCAGGGCTTTCCTGGGGCAAGCCGACGTGCTGTCCCGCCTGGTTGGGCAGGGCTCCGGCCTCGGCCCCATCGTGGAGGACGAGTGCGAGATCGAGTTCTCGGCATTCGTCGATTTCGTGGACAGCCTCGTCAAGACTTATCAGGACTCGAACAACCGGGCTTTGAGGTCCTTGACCGGCGGCTTCATCTCCGTGGCCATGGTCCTCGTTGCGCGAGGCGGCGGGGTGCTGCAATCCATTGCCTCCGAGTACGCCGACATGTGGGCCGAAGCGCGAGAGGCGCATGCGAGGAGCATGCCGACAGGCTGACTCCGGTGTCGGGATGGGAGAGGGCGAAGCCCGACTTGGCCGAGCATGTGAGGGTGGTGTGATGGGCAACTGCTTCGACGGCGGCGATCACTGCCTCTCCATGTCCAACGGCGGTACCGCCGTCTTCGTGGATGTGCTCACGCTCGCCGTCTCCGACCTCGCCGACGAGCCCTGGCACTACCGCTTTGCTTCCCTCATTGCGCTGCAGGACCAGAACCTCATGGGCCGCGGCAACGTCGGCTTCGACCTTGAGGACATCGACTGGGGGCCGTCACCTCAAGAGCAGGAAGCGGCCAAGGACTTCGCGCTTCGTGTTACCGACCTCGCTCTCAGTCGGCACCGCTGGGACGAGCTGGCCTACGAACCGCCCTATGCGCCGAAGTACCTGGAGACGTTCCGGACCATGGTCGAGGCGTACGACCCCGCCACGCCGGCCGGCGGGCTCGGCTCCTTCCCTGCACCGGAGGAGGCTGCCCTCGCCTCCTGTGTCAGGCACCGTGTGCTCACCGGGCTCCCTTTCTGGGACGGCTGCACCTTCTGTCATGCGGAGTGGACGCCTCCGACAGCAGGAACCCTGAATTCCTGGACGTAGAACTCGGGGTTTCTGTTGCCGGTTTACTCCGGTGTCGGAAACCAACGTGACGTGAGCTGTACCGCGTTGGTTTCTGACATCGGAACGCGCCCGCCGCTGTTGCTTACGGTTCAACTACCGTGGCGGGCGACGCGAGTTGTGGTATTGGTGCGATCTGCCGGCGCGAATCTACTGTCGGGGCGGCTTTGGCTGAAGATTTGTGCCGGTGGAAGTGTCCGCATGAGGGAATCAGTGCAGCGCGCCTGCGCTGATGGCGGTGACGAACGTTTGCCACGCGGTGGCCGGGATGAGGAGGGCTGTCCCGTGCGGGGCGGTTTTGCTGTCCCTTATGGGGACGGTGCCGGTGGGTATTCGGGCGGGGGCCCATTCGAGGCAGCCGGCGCCGTCGCCGTTGCAGAAACTGGACTTGACCCACCTTGTGGTGGAGGGGGTCTAGGCCATGCTCATTTCGGGAGCTCCTCGATGACGGTCTGGATGAATGCCGCGGAGTCGCTCGGCGAAAGAGCGCACGCGCTGAGCGTTTCGTACGCGCGGCGGTGGCGGGCGATGAGGACCGGATCGTCCAGAGGCACGGACTTCGTGATGCCTTCCTCGTAGGCGAACGTCGTGCCGTTGCCAAAGGTGAGCAGCATCAAGTGCCCGCCCATAAGGGGGTGTTGGCCATGCCCGAAAGGGAGAACCTGTACGAGGATGCTCCGGCTGGCGGCGGCCGCGGCCAAGGCTGTCAATTGTGCGCGCCAGATGTCGTTGTCTCCGATGGGTCGCCGTAGCACCGCCTCGTCGATGATGTACGAGACTTCCAGCGGTCGATCAGTACGCAGCAACTTTTGGCGGCTCATGCGGAGTGCCACCATCTCCTCGACCTTGTCCTCCGACCGCGCGGGATCACTGGTGCGAAAGAGAGTGCGGGTGTAGTCCTCCGTCTGCATCAGGCCTGGGATGAAGCATCCCGCGTACTCCTTGAAGGACCGAGCCTTCGCTTCCAGTTCCAACTGTCGGTGATACCCCGCCGGATGAGCTTCGCGTAGGGCGATCTTGTAGATCGCCGCAAAGAGTTTCCCGGTGCCGAAGTGCGCGTCCAGTACCTCGGCCAGCCCCGGTGGTGGCAAGTGCTCCGCCGCCTCGATCCGTGCCAGGTGGCTGCGGCTGTAGCGGATGACCTGAGACAGCTGCTCCAGGCTCAGGCCCGCCTGTTCCCGGTGGCGACGGAGCTCCGCTCCGAAAAGGTCCCGGGCCGATCGGTCCGGCTTCAGTTCGCGTGCTCGTCGCGCCATGCGCGGCCCCCTCGTTCCCTCAAGGCGTCAACCTCCTTCCGGAGCTTAGGGGTGGGACGCAACACCGGTGGGATATCCGTTAGTTGAGCCCACGTATGGGGTACCCCGAGCTTCGGGCGTCGAGACCCGAGCGCTCTGTTCAAGGAATGGTGGGTTGTTAAGCCCACCCACCCTCCCAACTCCCGCGTGTACACGTGCGGATGACATTTCGCAAGCGGGCCGTCACGGCCCGCAGCCTCCGTGTAGCGTGCGCAACAACACGAAAAACGGCCCCCGCCGGTGCTCCAACACCGAACAGGGGCCTGACCATCAAGATCGCGACTTTGAGGAACCGATCCCATGGCTGACGCCTACCTTAGCGCTGTCGCGCCTCCCCCCATGGCCCGTCCTGGCTACGGAAAGCACTCCGCCCCCGGCCAAGACCCCCGCACCGCCGCCACGTTCGCGCACCTCCCGGCCCGCGAGGCCTCCATCGCCTCGCACATCGACCGGCTCCCCGACGGCGCCGCCATGGACATCAAGACCCTCGCCCGAGAGATCGCTGCCTACGGCCAACAGGCCGTGGCCACCGCCCTCAAGGCCCTCTCCGAAGCCGGTCACCTGCGCCGCATCCGCGAGCGCCTCGGTGGCGACCGTACGCAGTGGGTCCAGCGCACCTACTTCTCCCGCACGCCCCGCGGCGACGCCTGGTGGCAACAGCTCCTCGCGGGCGACGTGCCCGGAACCGACACCGATTCACCCGCACCAGCGAGCGCCCCACCGCGGCACTCGCAGGCCTACTCCGCCCTCGCCGCCCTCGGCCGCGCCGACGCCCGCATGACCCTCTCCGCGGCCGAGTGTGCGGCCCTGGAGCCGCTGGCCGCCGAGTGGCTGGCCCGCGGCGTGCCCGCGCCGCAGCTCGCCCAAGCGCTCACCAGCGGGCTCCCCGACCCCGTCCACTGCCCCGGCGCTCTCGCCCGCAAGCGGCTCACCGACAAGATGCCGCCCGAGCCGGTTCCGGCCGCAGCCGCGCCCCTCCGCATCATGGAGTGCACCGGCTGCGGCATCCCGGGGTGGCCCGACGCGCTGCCCGGCGGGCTCTGCCGCACGTGCCGCCACGGCGAGTCCCCGTCCGGCGCACCCGTGGACGACGGCGTCCACGCCCGCGTCGAGCAGCTGCGGGCCCTGATCGGGTCTCGTACCTAGTGCTTCGGCTGCGGGTGGTTCGTGGCTTGTCGCGCAGTTCCCCGCGCCCCTTACGGGGCGCCCAGCCCCGGAATGTCCGGCGTCCCCTGCCAGAAGCGGAAGAGCTCCTGGCCCCAGTAGGTGTCCCACGCGCTGACGCCCAGGGCGCGCAGGATCGCGTCGATCATGTCGAAGAAGGCGTGGTTGACCTCGGGGATCCACAGGAAGCCGAAGACGGCGAGCAGGCCGAACGGGGCGAACGGCTCGACCTGGCGGCGGATCTTGTACGACAGCCAGGGCTCGATCACGCCGTAGCCGTCCAGGCCGGGCACCGGCAGCATGTTCAGGATCGCCGCCGAGACCTGGAGCAGGGCCAGGAAGCCGAGCGCGTAGCGGAAGTTGTCCGGCACGCCGGCCATCGCGTCCAGCCAGAACGGGGCGGTGACGACGAGCGCGAAGACGACGTTGGTCAGCGGGCCGGCCGCCGAGACCAGGCTGTGCTTCCAGCGCCCCTTGATGCGGTGCCGCTCGATGAAGACCGCGCCGCCGGGCAGGCCGATGCCGCCCATGATGACGAAGATCACCGGCAGCACGATGCTCAGCAGGGCGTGCGTGTACTTGAGCGGGTTGAGGGTGAGATATCCCTTGGCCCCGATGGAGATGTCCCCGCCGTGCAGGGCGGTGCGCGCGTGCGCGTACTCGTGCAGGCAGAGCGAGACGAGCCAGGCCGAGACGATGAACAGGAAGACGCCGAAGCCGGGGCTGGCCGCGTAGTCGGTCCACACCGCCCATATGGAGACCGCCATGATGGCGACGAGGGCGAGGAAGACGGGGCTCACTCGTCCTTCGCCGCGGGCCGCTGGGGATGCCATGTTCTGTGCTCCTGGGGTGGACGTACCGATGGTGTACCGGGAGACGGTACTTCGTCGGGCGGGGAAAATGTCGTGGCCCCCGGTGCGGGCCGGGGGAGAATGGGCCCGTGCGTTACGGCATTCTCGGCACCACCCAGGCCCATACCGACGACGGCGACCCCGTCGCCCTCGGCGGCGCCCGCCTGCGCGCGCTCCTGGCCGCGCTCGCGCTGCGGCCCGGGCGGACGGCGACCGTGGCGGCGCTGGTCGACGACGTGTGGGACGGCGATCCGCCCGCCGACGCGGCGGGGGCGCTGCAGGCGCTGGTGGGGCGGCTGCGGCGGGTGCTGGGCCGGGAGGCGGTGGCCTCCGCGGCCGGCGGCTACCGGCTGTGCGCCGAGCCGGACGACGTCGATCTGTACCGCTTCGAGCGGCTCGCGGACGAGGGCGACCGGGCCCTCGCCGACGGTGACCCTGCCAAGGCGGCCGCCCTCCTCGACGACGCGCTCGCCCTCTGGCGCGGGCCCGCCCTCGCGGATCTCCCCGGCGGCCGCACGGGCCTCGCGGCCCGCTGCGAGGCCCGTCGCCACGAGGCGCACCGTGCCCGCCTGGCGGTGGCCGTTGCACTGGGCCACGTGGTACTGCCGGAGCTCTCCGAGCTCTGTGCGGCACATCCTTTGGACGAGCCGCTCCAGGCCCTTCGCCTGCGGGCGCTGCGGGCAGCCGGCCGCTCCGCGGAGGCGCTGGCCGCCTATGAGGAGATACGTCTCGCCCTCGCGGACCGTCTGGGTGCGGACCCGGGGCCGGAACTGAGCGCGCTGTACGCGGAGTTGCTCGCTCCGGCGTCCGACGGCTGCGGGTCGGATGTGGCTGGTCGCGCCCACGCGGCGGAGCCGCATGATGCAGCACAGTCCCGCGCCCCTGACGGGGCGCACCCCGCACCGGTGACGTCGGGCGCAGCCGGCGGCAGGCCAACCGGCAACCTCCGTGCCCGTCTCACCTCCTTCGTCGGGCGCGAGGGCGATCTCGACCTCATCCGTGGCGACCTGGCCGCGCACCGGCTCGTCACCCTGCTCGGGCCCGGTGGCGCCGGGAAGACGCGGCTGTCGCAGGAGGCCGCCGAGGCCGCCGCGCAGGCGGACGGGCGCTGGCCCGACGGTGTGTGGTTCGCCGAGCTCGCGCCCGTCGACGAGGGCGGGACCGTCGAGGACGTCGTCGAGGCGGTGTTCACCGCGCTCGGGGCGCGCGAGACCGTGGTGCGCAGCACCGCCTCCGAGGGGCTGCGGGCCGCCACGGACGCGGCGTTGCTCGACCCCGTCGAGCGGCTCGCCGAGCTCTGCGCGCGCCGCCGCATGCTGCTCGTCCTGGACAACTGCGAGCACGTCGTCGACGCCGCGGCCCGCCTCGCCGAGACCGTCCTCGCGCACTGCCCGGGCGTCACGGTGCTGGCCACCAGCCGCGAGCCCCTCGCCGTGCCCGGCGAACTGGTGCGCCCCGTCGAGCCGCTGCCCGACCCCGTCGCCCTGCGGCTGCTCGCCGAGCGCGGCGCGGCGGCCCGCCCGGGGTTCCGGGTCGCGGACGACCCGGAGGCCTGCGCCGAGATCTGCCGCCGCCTGGACGGGCTGCCGCTCGCCATCGAACTGGCCGCCGCCCGGCTGCGGATGCTCACCCCGCGCGGCATCGCCGACCGCCTCGACGACCGCTTCCGCCTCCTCACCTCCGGCAGCCGCACCGTCCTGCCCCGCCAGCAGACCCTGCGCGCGGTCGTCGACTGGTCCTGGGACCTGCTCACGGAGCCCGAACGCGCCGTGCTGCGCCGCCTGTCGGTGTTCGCGGGCGGCTGCAGTCTGGAGGCCGCGGAGGAGGTGTGCGCGGAGGGCGGGGACGGTACGGACGTCGCAGTCCACCTCGGCTCGCTCGTCGACAAGTCCCTCGTCGTCGCCGCCCCCGCGGCCGGCGGGGAGATGCGCTACCGGCTGCTGGAGACCGTGGGGGAGTACGCCTCCGAGCGGCTCCACGAGGCCGGGGAGCACGCCTCCACGATGCGTCGCCATCTCGTCTTCCACCGCGAACTGGCCCGTACCGCCGACCCGTTGCTGCGCGGCCCCGGACAGCGGCAGTGGCTGGAGCGACTGGAGCTGGAACACGACAACATGCGCACCGCCCTGCGGCACGCGGTGGCCACCCGGGACGAGCAGGAGGCCCTGTGCCTGGTGCACTCCCTCGGCTGGTTCTGGCAGTTGCGCGACCACCGCAGCGACGGCCGCCACTGGGCGGAGGCCGTGGCCGTCCTGGGCCCCGACCCCTTCGCGGAGCCCGTCGCCCCCGCCCCGCCGCTGCTCGTCGGCTGCACGGACGCGCCCCCGCCCATGTCGCCGGAGCTGCTGGAGGAGGCGCGCCGCGGGGTGCGGCTGATCGGTCTGGGCTGCAACGATTCCGACATGCGGGAGCTCGGCTCCCCCCGGATGCAGCGGATTCTGCGCAACATCGTCACGGCGTACGGCGAGGGACAGCCGCAGAACTGCCGCAACCCCGGCTGGATGTGGTTCTACGCGACGCTCCTGACCGGCTCCGCCGACGACCTCTACGGGATCGTCGACGCGGCCGTGGAGCGCTGCCGCGGCCTCGGCTACGGCTGGGAGCTGGCCAACGCCCTCCAGATGCGGGCCAAACTGTTGAACGACGTCACCGACCAGGCCGCGCAGGACGCGGACGAGAGCCTGGAGATCTTCCGCCGGATCCAGGATTCCTGGGGCGTGGCCGAGGCCCTGGCGGGACGGGCCGAAGCGCGCGAGCGGCGCGGTGAGTTCGCGGCCGCGGCCGCGGACTACCGGGAGGCCATGGAGCACGTCCGGGCGCTCGGCTCGGAGGGGCAGGTGTGCCTGCTGCGCGCTCGGCTCACCGAGGTGCTGATGGAGCTGGAGGAGATCGGCGCGGAGGAGGCCGAGAGCGTCCTGCGCGAAGTCCTCACGGAGGCCGAGCGGTTCAACGGCGACGCCACCGTCTTCATCCGGCTGAACCTCGGTGTCCTGCTCGGCCGCACGGGGCGCACCGGCGAGGCGCGGAAGCTGCTCACGGAGCTCTTCGACGAGTTCGAGGGGCGGGCGGTGGCGCTCTTCGAGGGGCTGCTGAACGGGCTGTTCGCGTGGATCGACACCCTGGAGGGCCGCCCGGCGGAGGCGCTGCCCAGGGTGCGCACGGCGCTGGGGAAGGCCGACGACCCGCTCGGCTCGCTGATCGCACCGCAGATGCGGGTGATCAACATGCTGCACGGTGCCCACGCCCACGCCGTGCTGGGCGGCGAGGAGCACGCGCTGACCGCTGCCCGTCTGATGAGCGCGGCCACGGCGCTGCGCCCGCCCGGCTTCTTCGTCGCCGTGCACGAGCGGGAGATCCGGGAGCGGACGGAGTCCCTGGTCCGTGCGGCCCTCGGTGAGCAGGCCTACGAGCGCGGACGCGCCGAGGGCAGCCGTCTCTCCCCTGCGGAGGCGGCCGCCCTCGTCTGACGTCATGGCGTCGGTCAGGTCTTCTTGCGGAACTTGGCGACCGCCAGCGGCGCTGTGACGGCGGTGATGCCCACCGACCACGCCAGCACCATCCACACCGAGTGGGCCACCGGCCCGCCGTTGATGAAGTTGCGCGAGGCGTCGGCGAGGTTGGCCAGTGGGTTGTAATCGGCGAAGGCCTTCAGCCAGCCCGGCATGGTGCTGGTCGGCGCGAAGATCGAGCTGGCGAACTGCAGCGGCATCAGCACGAGCATGGCGACCCCTTGCACGGCCTGCGCCGTCTTCATGGTCAGGCCCAGCAGAATGAAGATCCACATCAGGGAGGCGCTGAACGCCATGCCGAGCAGGACGGCGGCCAGCAGGTGCAGCACGGACGTCTTGATCGTGAGCCCGATGGCGAAGCCCACGCCGAGCTGGATGGCGGTGGAGACGATCAGCCGGCCGCTCTCGACCACGATCTTCGCTATGAGCACGGACGACCGGCCGATGGGCATCGTCCGGAACCGGTCCATCACGCCCTTGCGGAAGTCCTCGTTGATGCCGGTGCCCACCGACATGGCGATGTTCAGGCCGATCGTCGCCATCAGGCCGGGCACCAGGTAGTTGACGTACGCGTCCTGGTTGCCCTTGCCCGCGACGGCGCCGCCGAAGACGTACACGAACATCAGGGTGAAGATGATCGGCATCAGGACGGCGTCGAACATCGACTCCGGATCCTGCTTGATCTGCAGGGCGTTGCGGCGCACGAGCGCCGAGATGTGCCGCAGGTTGCCGCGCAGGCCGATGCGGGGCTCGCGGGCGGGCGCCGGTGCGGGCGCGGTGATCGTTGCCGCGCTCATACGGCGGCCTCCTGGAGTGTGTCGGTGCGGTCGTGCGGGACGGGGGCGGACGACGCCTTCTGGCCGGTGACGGCCAGGAAGACCTCGTCGAGGCTGGGCAGATGGGTGCTGATGCCGGCGATGACGAAGCCGCGCTCGGCCAGCATCCCGAGGACGGCGGTCAGTTGCATGTCGCTGACGATCGGGACGTTCACCACGCCCTCGGCCTCGTCGGGCGTGGCACCGGCGATGCCCTCCAGCCCGGCGCGGGCCACCGCCTCGGCCATGCGCGGCAGTTCGGCCCGGTCGGCCGGACGGATCTGCAGGGTGCGGCCGCCGACCTTGGCCTTGAGGTCGTCGACCCGGCCGCCCGCGATCACCCGCCCGCGGTCGACGACGGTCAGCTCGTGGGCGAGCTGCTCGGCCTCCTCCATGTACTGCGTGGTGAGCAGCACGGTGCTGCCCTCGGCAACCATGCGCTGCACCTCGCCCCACACCTCGTTGCGGGTGCGCGGGTCGAGGCCGGTGGTGGGCTCGTCGAGGTAGAGCACCGCGGGCCGGCCGATCATGGAGGCGGCCAGGTCGAGCCGGCGGCGCATACCGCCGGAGTACTGCCCGGCCGCCCGCCCGGCGGCGTCGGTGAGGGAGAACCGCTCCAGCATCTCGTCCGCCCGGCGGCGGGCGTCCTTGCGGGAGAGGTCGAGCAACCGCCCGATCATGTACAGGTTCTCGCGGCCGGAGAGCTTCTCGTCGACCGAGGCGTACTGTCCGGTCAGCCCGATGACCCGGCGCAGCGCGCGGGGCTGGGACAGCACGTCGTACCCCGCGACGCGGGCGGTGCCCGCGTCGGGCCGTATCAGCGTGGAGAGGACTCTGACCAGGGTGGTCTTGCCTGCGCCGTTGGGCCCGAGCACCCCGAGGACGGTACCTTCGCGCACGTCCAGGTCGACCCCGTCCAGGGCCTTGGTCTCCCCGAAGTGCTTGACCAGGCCGCGGACTTCGACGGCGATGTCGTTCTGCTTCATACCCACGAGGGTGGCAGGGGCCACCGACAGTCTGCCGACAGTGCGCCGACATCGTGCCGACAGACCGCGCCCCGCAGGGGCGCGGGGAACTGCGCGATCGGCCACGACGCGCCCGCAGTCGAGGTTCCCCCAGCGGTAGCTGGGGGAACCTCGAGATCGGA
>NZ_JBSFWU010000072.1:0-41018 GCF_053594995.1 Streptomyces sp. NPDC002536 | reverse complement strand
CGTCAGTCAGTTGACCGCGGCTCAGCCGTGCTTGGCGCGCGAGGCGGAGCGGCCGCGCTCCTTCTGGTCCAGGACGACCTTGCGGATGCGTCCGGCCCCGGCATCCCGCAGCAGTCCGGCGGCGACTGCGCCCGCTCCAGCGTCAACTACCCGTCGCTGACGGCCAAGAAGCTGCACACGTCGTCCTTCAAGGACGCCAGCTGCAGCGGCGCCACCACGGACGACATGTGGCGCGCGCAGGGCGCCAACCCGCCGCAGCTGAACGCCCTGAGCAAGCGCACCACTCTCGTCACCGTCGGCATCGGCGGCAACGACATCGGCTTCGGCAACATCATCGGCACCTGCGCCCAGCTCTCGCCCACCGACCCGGCCGGCGCGCCCTGCCGCAAGCAGTTCACCGCGGGCGGCACCGACCAACTCGTCAACCGCATCAACGATGCCGCGCTCAAGGTGGCCAAGGTGCTCAAGGCCGTTCACCAGCGCGCCCCGCACGCGCGCGTGGCCCTCGTCGGCTACCCCGCGATCATGCCGGACAACGGCGTCGGCTGCTTCCCGGCCGTGCCGATCGCCGCGGGCGACGTTCCCTACCTGCGTGACACCGAGAAGCGGCTCAACGCGATGCTGCAGCAGCAGGCCCGCAAGGCGCACGTCCGCTACGTCGACACCTACCGGCCGACCGTCGGCCACGACGTCTGCAAGCCCGCCGCCGACCGCTGGATCGAGGGCGCCCACCCCGAGAACCCGGCCGCACCTTTCCATCCCAACGCCAAGGGCGAGCAGGCGATGGCGGGTTCGGTGCTCGGGGTGCTGCGCTAGCGCCCCGCAAGGGGCGCGGGGAACTGCGCGACCAGCCCCCACCGGCCCGCAGTCGATGCACCACGCTGGGGGTCCGGGGCGAAGCCCCGGGACGTCGGCTGCGGGTGCGTCGTGGTTGATCGCGCAGTTCCCCGCGCCCCTGACGGGGCGCTAGGCTCCAGGGCCCGTCCGTCCGATTGGAGGCAGTGATGCTCCTCCCCAGACCGACCACCCACCGGCGCCTGCCCGTTCTCGTCGCGGTTGCCGCCCTCGCCGCGGGAGCGGCAACGGCCCCGGCCCACGCGTCCGTTGCCGCCGCTCCGCCCCCGAAGTCCCCCGTCGCCGCCGGTTACGGCGGCGCGGTCGCCAGTGTCGACGCCGACGCCACGGCCGCGGGCATCGAGGTGCTGCGCAAGGGCGGCAACGCGGTCGACGCGGCCGTGGCCACCGCCGCCGCCCTCGGCGTCACCGAGCCCTACTCCGCCGGCATCGGCGGAGGCGGCTACTTCGTCTACTACAACGCCCGTACGCACAAGGTCGCCACGCTCGACGGCCGCGAACGTGCCCCGCTCGGCGCGACCAAGGATCTCTTCCTGGAGAAGGGCAAGCCGCTCGCCTTCGCCGACGCCGTCACCAGCGGCCTGAGCGTCGGCACGCCCGGCACCCCCGCCACCTGGGACACCGCCCTGCGCAACTGGGGCAGCCGGCCGCTGGCCCAAGTGCTGCGCCCCGCCGAGCGGCTGGCGCGCAACGGCTTCACCGTCGATGCCACCTTCCGTCAGCAGACCACCGACAACCAGGCGCGCTTCAAGGACTTCCCCGCCACCGCCAAGATCTTCCTGCCCGGCGGGAAGCCGCCCGCCGTCGGCAGCACCCTCAAGAACCCCGATCTGGCCCGCACTTACGCCCTGCTGGCCGAGCAGGGCGTGGACGCCGTCTACCACGGAGCCGTGGGGCGCGACCTCGTACGGACCGTCCGCAAGCCCCCCGTCGACCCGGCCTCGCACCGCCTGGCGCGCTCCGGCGGCCTGACCGCGAAGGACCTGGCGGCGTACGGGGTGAAGCAGCAGGCGCCGACCCGGGTGACGTACCGCGGGCTCGACGTCTACAGCATGGCCCCGTCCTCCTCCGGCGGCACGACGATCGGGGAGGCCCTCAACATCCTGGAGCACGGCAACCTCCGGAAGGCCGACCAGGCGACCTACCTGCACCGCTACCTCGAGGCCAGCCGGATCGCCTTCGCCGACCGCAACCGGTGGGTCGGCGACCCGGCGCAGGAGAACGTCCCCGAAAAGGGGCTGCTGTCCAAGAAGTTCGCGGACTCGCGCGCCTGCCTCGTCAAGGACGACAAGGTGCTGACCAGCCCGCTGGCCCCCGGCGACCCGCGCGACCCCGCGCCGTGCGGGACGCAGGCCGGCACGCCCGCCCCGACGCCGTACGAGGGGCAGCAGACCACGCACCTGACGGCGGCCGACAAGTGGGGCAACGTCGTCGCCTACACCCTCACCCTGGAGCAGACGGGCGGCAGCGGCATCACCGTGCCCGGGCGCGGTTTCCTGCTCAACAACGAGCTGACGGACTTCTCGTTCACCCCGGTCACCCCGGGCGTGCACGACCCCAACCTGCCCGGCCCCGGCAAGCGCCCGCGCTCCTCGATGGCGCCGACGATCGTCCTGGACCACGGCAGGCCCGCCTTCGCGCTCGGCTCGCCCGGCGGCGCGACGATCATCACGACCGTGCTGCAGACCTTCCTCAACCATGTGGAGCGCGGCATGCCGCTCGTCGACGCGATCGCCGCGCCGCGGGCCAGCCAGCGCAACGCGGCGAAGACCGAGCTCGAACCGGGCCTGTGGAACAGCCCGTTGCGCGCCCGGCTGGAGGCGCGGGGGCATGCGTTCACCCTGAACCCGGAGATCGGCGCGGCGACCGGGGTGCAGCGCCTGCCGGACGGGCGGTGGCTCGCGGCGGCGGAGAAGGTGCGGCGCGGCGGCGGCTCGGCGATGGTGGTGCGGCCGAGCGGTCCGTCGCACTGAGCGCCGGTCCATCCCCCGTACGGGTGCATCGGCCCGTCGATCCGGTTGATCCGCGCGGGCGCTGCGCAGCATAAGTCCCGTGGGGGAGTGTGCAGTTCATGCAGCCCGGCGAGTCCTGCTCGCCGGTATGGCCGTGTCGGTCCTGTTGGCCGCCGTGCTGGCGGCGTTGGGGCTGTGGTCCGCCGTCCCCGCGGCGGCGGCCACGGCCCCGGCCCCGGCTGTCGCGTCGGGCGTTCCGACGTGCCGACTCGGGGCCTATCTCAACGACTTGTACAACCTGGACCCCATCAAGCACTCCTTCGACGCCCGGTTCACCCTGTGGTCCGTGTGCCCGCAGAAGGACCTGGACCCGCTGCCCGCGGTGTCCTTCAGCAACGGCAACAACCCGCAGAAGGACGACCCCAGGCTGTCGGAGTCCCGCGGCCTGTTCCGCGATCTGGTGCGGGTGCAGGGGACGTTCCGGCAGGACTGGGACCTGCGCGCCTTCCCCTTCGACCGCCACCGGTTGCAGATCGTGCTCACGGCCAACTCCGACATCGGGCACTTCCGGTTCACCCCGGACAACACGAACTCGGCGCACAACGCGGCGATCGCGCCGGACGGCTGGAAGCTGACGGGCTTCCGCCTGGCTCCCGCCGAGCGGAACTTCCCGACCAATTTCGGCGACCCCGCGCTGCCCCGCGGTGCGGGCAGCACCCGCAGTGCCGTCATCATCGAGGCCGACCTGGTGCGCGAGGACCCCACCGTCTTCTGGAAGCTCACCGGCCCGCTGTACCTCACGCTGCTGCTCGTCACGGCGACGTTCCTGCTGCCCGCGCACCACAGGGAGCTGGGCCTGGCCGAGCGCCTGGACTCCCTGCAGAGCCGGCTGGCCCTGCTGGGCGGCGGGCTGTTCGTCGTGATGCTGAACATGCAGCAGGTCAGCACGGTGGTCACCAGCACGCGCGGGCTGACGCTCGTCGACTGGCTGCACCTGCTGACCCTGGCCTACGTCCTCCTCGCCGTGCTGGCCACGGTGCTGTGCTGGCGCTGGACGGTCGAGGGGGACGACCCGGCGAAGGTGGAACGGCTGAACCGCCGCGCGGCGGTGCTGGGTCTGGTGGGGTACTGCGTGGTCGCGGGCGTGCTGGTGGGGCTGTCGGTGGACTGACCGGAGGGGTCAGCCCAGCAGCGCGATGACCGCGTCCGTCGTGTCCGTCTCCGCCAGCCGGGGAAAGATCTTCTCCAGGCTGTTGCGGTGCGCCTGCGCATCCATGTCCGTGACCGCGTCCGTCGCGATCGTCACGTGGTACCCGTGCTCGTGCGCGGAGCGCGCCGTCGACTCGACGCCGATGCTCGTCGCGATGCCCGCCAGCACGATCTGAGTGATGCCACGCCGCCGCAGCTGCAGATCCAGGTCGGTGCCGTGGAACGCGCCCCACTGGCGCTTCGTCACCACGATGTCGTCGTCCGTGCACCCCAGTTCGGGCCGCAGCTCCGTGAACTCGGCGGGGAACTCGCCCGCGTGCCCGGCGACGTCCGCCCGTCCCGGCGGTGTGGCGACGACACGGACGAGGACCACCGGCAGGCCGTGCTTGCGGAACGCCTCGGCGAGGCGGGTGCCGCGTTCGACGATCTCGTCGGCGGGGTGGACGGTCGGCAGGGCGGTGATGCCCTTCTGGAGGTCGATGAGGACGAGTGCGGTCCTGGGGTCGAGCGTGGTAGCAGCCATGCCGGCAGCCTACGAGAAAGAAAGGGAAACTTGCAAGCCTTCCTTTTCTTTGTCCGTCTTCGACAGGCCGCGGGAGCGATGGTCTTGCCACGGCGAGTGACGGGTCCTACGGTCGCATCCATCCCCACGCGGAGCGGATCTTCGCGTGCCAGCCAGGCGCAAGCCGGTTCCGGCAGAGGAGCAGCTCATGGCCAACGTTGTCCGCGCCGCCCTGGTCCAGGCCACCTGGACCGGCGACACCGAGTCGATGATCGCCAAGCATGAGGAACACGCCCGCGCCGCCGCCGCACAGGGTGCCAAGGTGATCGGGTTCCAGGAGGTCTTCAACGCGCCCTACTTCTGCCAGGTGCAGGACAGCGAGCACTACCGCTGGGCCGAGCCCGTCCCCGACGGGCCCACCGTGCAGCGCATGTGCCGGCTCGCCCGCGAGACCGGCATGGTGATCGTGGTGCCGGTCTTCGAGGTCGAACAGTCCGGCTTCTACTACAACACCGCAGCCGTCATCGACGCCGACGGCAGCTACCTGGGCAAGTACCGCAAGCACCACATCCCCCAGGTCAAGGGCTTCTGGGAGAAGTTCTACTTCAAGCCGGGCAACGCCGGCTGGCCCGTCTTCGAGACGGCCGTCGGCCGCGTCGGCGTCTACATCTGCTACGACCGCCACTTCCCCGAGGGCTGGCGGCAGCTCGGGCTCAACGGCGCCCAGCTCGTCTACAACCCCTCCGCCACCTCGCGCGGCCTGTCCGGCTACCTCTGGCAGCTCGAACAGCCCGCGGCCGCCGTCGCCAACGAGTACTTCGTCGCCGCCATCAACCGCGTCGGGCAGGAGGAGTACGGGGACAACGACTTCTACGGCACCTCGTACTTCGTCGACCCGCGCGGGCAGTTCGTCGGCGACGTCGCCAGCGACACCAAGGAGGAACTCGTCGTCCGCGACCTGGACTTCGGCCTCATCGACCAGGTGCGCCAGCAGTGGGCCTTCTACCGGGACCGCCGCCCCGACGCCTACGAGGGGCTGGTCCGGCCGTGACCGGCCTGCATGCGCGGCACCGCGCCGTCATGCCCGAGTGGCTCGCCCTCTACTACCGCGAACCGCTCGAACTCACCCACGGCGAGGGCCGGTACGTGTGGGACGACCAAGGGCGGCGCTACCTGGACTTCTTCGGCGGCATCCTCACCACCATGACCGCCCACGCGCTGCCCGAGGTCACCAAGGCCGTCGCCGAGCAGGCGGGCCGCATCCTGCACACCTCCACTCTCTACCTCGACCGGCACATGGTCGAACTCGCCGAACGCATCGCCGCCCTCTCCGGCATCCCGGACGCGCGCGTCTTCTTCACCACCTCCGGCACCGAGGCCAACGACGCGGCCCTCCTGCTGGCCACCACCTTCCGGCGCTCCAACCAGGTGCTCGCCATGCGCAACAGCTACCACGGCCGCTCCTTCTCCGCCGTCGGCATCACCGGCAACTCCAGCTGGTCGCCCACCAGTCTCTCCCCGCTCCAGACGCTCTACGTGCACGGCGGGGTGCGCACCCGCGGCCCGTACGCGCGGCTGTCCGACGCGGAGTTCACCGCGGCGTGCGTGGCGGACCTGGAGGACATGCTCGGTCAGGTGCACGGCACCGTCGCCGCCCTGATCGCCGAACCCGTCCAGGGCGTCGGCGGGTTCACCTCCCCGCCCGACGGCCTCTACGCCGCCTTCCGCGACGTCCTTCAGCGGCACGGCATCCTGTGGATCACCGACGAGGTGCAGACCGGCTGGGGCCGCACCGGCGACCACTTCTGGGGCTGGCAGGCGCATGCCGCGAGCGGCCCGCCGGACCTGCTCACCTTCGCCAAGGGCATCGGCAACGGCATGTCGATCGGCGGCGTCGTCGCCCGCGCCGAGGTCATGAACTGCCTCGACGCCAACTCCATCTCCACCTTCGGCGGCAGCCCCGTCACCATGGCCGCCGGCCTCGCCAACCTGACCCACCTGCTGGAGCACGACCTCCAGGGCAACGCCCGCCGCGTCGGCGGCCTGCTGACCGAGCGGCTGCGCGCCGCCGCCGCGGGCCTGACCGTGGTCCGCGAGGTCCGCGGCCGCGGACTCATGATCGGCATCGAGCTCGCCGAACCCGACGGCACGCCCTCGCCGCGCGCCGCCTCCCTCGCCCTCGAACACGCCCGCGAGGCCGGGCTGTTGATCGGCAAGGGCGGCCGCGAGGGCCACACCCTGCGCATCGCGCCGCCGCTCAGCCTCACCGTCGCCGAGGCCGAACAGGGCGCGGAGATCCTCGACAACGTGCTGCGCCGGGTCCAGGAGGCCGTCGGCGGGAAGGAACGGCCATGACGCAACGGACCGTCATCCGCGGCGGGCTCGTCATCACCGCCGCCGAGGAGACGTACGCGGACGTCCTCGTCGAGGGCGGCACGATCGCGGCCCTGGCCGCGTCCGACAGCGACTGCGCCCGGGCGTGGACGGCCGACCGCACCATCGACGCGACGGGGAAGTACGTCATCCCCGGCGGCGTCGACGGCCACACCCACCTCGAACTGCCCTTCGGCGGCACCTCCTCCTCCGACACCTTCGAGACCGGCACCCGCGCCGCCGCCTGGGGCGGCACCACCACCATCGTCGACTTCGCCGTCCAGTCCCGCGGACAGGCCGTGCGCGAGGGGCTCGACGCCTGGCACGCCAAGGCCGAGGGACAGTGCGCCGTCGACTACGCCTTCCACATGATCCTCTCCGACGTGAACGAGGGCGCGCTGAAGGAGATGGACCTCCTCGTCGGCGAGGGCGTGACCTCCTTCAAGCTCTTCATGGCCTACCCGGGCGTCTTCTACAGCGACGACGGGCAGATCCTGCGCGCCATGCAACGGGCCTCCGGCAACGGCGGGCTGATCATGATGCACGCGGAGAACGGCATCGCCATCGACGTCCTCGTCGAACAGGCCCTCGCCGCCGGGCGGACGGACCCCCGTTACCACGGCGAGGTCCGCAAGGCCCTGCTGGAGGCCGAGGCCACCCACCGCGCGATCCAGCTCGCGCGCGTCGCCGGCAGCCCGCTGTACGTCGTGCACGTCTCGGCGCAGGAGGCCGTCGCGGAGCTGGCGCAGGCCCGCACGGCCGGGCTGCCGGTCTTCGGCGAGACCTGCCCGCAGTACCTGTTCCTGTCCACCGACAACCTCGCCGAACCGGGCTTCGAGGGCGCCAAGTACGTCTGCTCCACACCGCTGCGCCCCCGCGAGCACCAGGCGGCCCTCTGGCGCGGGCTGCGCACGGACGCCCTCCAGGTGGTCTCCACCGACCACTGCCCGTTCTGCTTCGCGGGCCAGAAGGAGCTCGGCCGCGGCGACTTCTCGAAGATCCCCAACGGCCTGCCCGGCATCGAGAACCGGATGGACCTCCTCCACCAGGCCGTCGTCGACGGGCACCTCACCCGCCGCCGGTGGATCGAGATCGCCTGCGCCGCCCCCGCCCGGATGTTCGGCCTGGCCCCGCGCAAGGGCACCATCGCCCCGGGCGCCGACGCCGACATCGTCGTCTACGACCCGCAGGCCCGTCAGACCCTCTCCGCCCGGACCCACCACATGAACGTCGACTACTCGGCGTACGAGGGCAAGGAGATCACCGGACAGGTCGAGACCGTCCTGTCCCGCGGCGACGTCGTCATCGACCGGCGGACGTTCACCGGACGCGCCGGACACGGCCGCTACATCCCCCGCACCACCTGTCAGTACCTCCCGTAAGGAGCACGTGCACCGTGGACTTCGGCCTCGTCCTGCAGACCGACCCGCCCGCCACCGCCGTCGTGGAGCTCATGCACCGCGCCGAGCGCGCCGGCTTCCGCTACGGCTGGACCTTCGACTCGGCCGTGCTGTGGCAGGAGCCGTTCGTCATCTACAGCCGCATCCTGGAACGGACCGAGCGGCTGATCGTCGGCCCCATGGTCACCAACCCCTCCACCCGCACCCCGGAGGTCACCGCCTCCACCTTCGCCACCCTCAACGACATGTACGGCAACCGCACGGTGTGCGGCATCGGGCGCGGCGACTCGGCGATGCGGGTCGCGGGCCGCAGGCCGAACACGCTGGCCGCGCTCAGCGAGTCGATGCGCATCATCCGCGACCTCGCCGAGGGCCGCGAGACGGACGTCCACGGCACGGTGCTGCGCATCCCGTGGGTGCGCGACGGCCGGCTGCCGGTGTGGATGGGCGCCTACGGGCCCAAGGCGCTGGCCATGGCCGGGCGGGAGGCGGACGGCTTCATCCTCCAGCTCGCCGACCCGTACCTGACGGAGTGGATGGTGAAGGCGGTGCGGACCGCGGCCGAGGAGGCCGGGCGCGACCCCGCGTCCCTCACGATCTGCGTGGCCGCGCCCGCGTACGTGGGCGACGACGTGGCCCACGCGCGGGAGCAGTGCCGGTGGTTCGGCGGGATGGTGGGCAACCACGTGGCCGATCTGGTCGAGCGGTACGGGGAGGCCTCGGGTGCCGTCCCCGAGGCCCTGACCGCGTACATCAAGCAGCGGCACGGCTACGACTACAGCCACCACGGCCGGGCGGGCAACCCGTCCACGGACTTCGTGCCGGACGACATCGTGGACCGCTTCTGCCTGCTGGGCCCGGTGGCCGCGCACCGTGAACGGCTGGAGCAGCTGCCGGCGTTGGGCGTCGACCAGTTCGCCGTGTACGCGATGCACGACGCGCGCGAGGCGACGATCGACGCGTACGGGGAACACCTGATCCCGGCCTTCGCGTGACGTTCGCCCGACACGGCGGAGGCCGCGGGGTCCGGGCGCGGCAGTGCGCGCCCGGTCCGCGGCCTCCCCGGCTCATGCCGTGAACGGCGTCAGCCGGCCGTGTTGGTCTGCCAGATCGCCTGTCCCTTGGAATAGATGACCACGTTGTGGTCGTCCTGGACGACGAGGACGGCTCCGGGGTGGCCGGAGGTGTTCGAGGCCCAGACGGCCCTGCGGTCGCGGTTGTAGAGGACGAAGTTGCCGTCCTCCTGCATGATGGCCTCGTAGCCCTGGTGCCAGGCGCCCTCGGCCTGCCAGGCAGGCTTGGGCTCGCCGCTCACCTTGTAGACGACGAGGTTGCCGTCCTCCTGCAGGCGCAGCAGGGTGTTGCCGCTTCCGGATGTGAACGCCATGTTCCGGGTCATCCTCGACCCTGCGGGGAAGTCCGCGTTGGCCATGTCCGCACCTCCTGGAACCGGACCGGGGTCCCTCCCCGGACGCCCACCACGCTAGTCACGGGCCCGCCGCGGCCGGAGAGCGAATGCCGCTGACCGGAAGAGGCGGGGGAAAACCGTCGGTTCACGGCCATGAGTGCGAGAGAGGGGATAGAGGGAGAAACCCCTTGTGCAGGTGGGGAGTTGACTCATTCCCGACCGTATCCCCGGCATGCGATGTGATGCGGGTCACATACTCCCGGCCATGTGTCGGCCCCGTGGGGCGCGCCGGGTGTCCGGCGATGCACGGTTGACGCGCGCCGGAGCGCGCGCCCGCTACGGGACGCGCGCGGTCCACTCCTCCGTCGCGAACTTCGCCGCGGCCAGCTCCTCGGCCCGCGCCATCTCCTCGGGCGTGACCGCGCCCTCCGTCAGCCCGTAACGGCTGCGGAAGGTGCCGATCATCCGCTCGATGACCTCGGCGCGGGGGAGCCCGGTCTGTCGGCGCAGCGGGTCCACGCGCTTCTTGGCGCTCTTGGTGCCCTTGTCGGAGAGCTTCTCCCGGCCGATGCGGAGGACGTCCGTCATCTTGTCGGCGTCGATGTCGTAGGCCATGGTCACGTGATGCAGCACGGCGCCGTCGCCGGAGACCATCCGCTTCTGCGCCGCGCCCGCGATCTTCCCGGCCTCGGTGGCGATGTCGTTCAGCGGCTGGTACCAGGCCTTGACGCCCATGCTCTCCAGGGCGCCGAGCACCCAGTCGTCCAGGTAGGCGTAGCTGTCGGCGAAGGACAGCCCCTGCACCAGCGCCTCCGGCACGCTGAGCGAGTACGTGATGGTGTTCCCCGGCTCGATGAACATCGCACCGCCCCCGGAGATCCGCCTCACCACCGTCATCCCGTGCCGGGCCGCGCCCTCCGGGTCGACCTCGTTGCGCAGCGACTGGAAGCTGCCGATGACCACGGCCGGGGCGCCCCACTCCCACACCCGCAGGGTCGGCGGCCGGCGGCCGGCGGCGACCTCGGTGGTGATCACCTCGTCCAGCGCCATGTGCAGGGCGGGGGACTGGGGGCCGGTGTGGATCAACTGCCAGTCGTAGTCGTGCCAGTCGGTCGCATTGGCCAGCGCCCGTCGCACCGCAATGCCCACGGCCTCGGAGGAGAACCCGAACATCACAGTGCCCTCGGGCAGCGCCGCATCGACCCGCGCCCCGAGCTGCGGGGCCGTCAGGTCGGCGGGGGCGCCCTCCAGGGCACGGTTGATGTCGATGAGCGCCTCGTCGGGCTCCAGGAAGAAGTCCCCGGCGACACGGACGTGGCGCAGCACGCCGTCCTCGGCTTCGAGGTCCACGACGACGAGCTTGCCGCCGGGCACCTTGTACTCACCGTGCACGGTATGTCTCCTTCTGCGTGAATGCTGCCGGAGTGCCACCGTAACCCCGCCCACGGGCACCCTTGCGCACGGGCCGCGAACATGCCTTGCTGGGGCCCATGTTCACCACGCGCCCCACCCTGCAGGGCACCTTCGGCATGGTGTCGTCCACCCACTGGCTCGCCTCGCAGTCGGCCATGGCCGTGCTGGAGAGCGGCGGCAACGCCTTCGACGCCGCCGTGGCGGCCGGGTTCGTGCTGCATGTCGTGGAGCCGCACCTGAACGGGCCCGCCGGGGAGGTGCCCGTCGTGTTCGCGCCGGCGGGCGGGGCCGTGCAGGTGCTGTGCGGGCAGGGGCCGGCGCCCGCGGGGGCGGACATCGCGCACTACACCTCGCTCGGCCTCTCTCTCGTCCCCGGCACCGGGCCCCTCGCGGCGGCCGTGCCGGGCGCGTTCGACGCCTGGATGCTGCTGCTGCGCGACCACGGCACCAAGCCGCTCGCCGAGGTCCTCGGCCACGCCATCGGGTACGCGGAGGCCGGCCACGCCCCCGTCGGGAGCGTCGGCCGGTCCGTGGCGGCCGTGGAGGGGCTGTTCCGGAGCGGGCCCGAGTGGGCGGCCTCCGCCGAGCTGTACCTGCCCGGCGGCAGACCTCCGGCCATGGGCCGGCTCTTCCGCAACCCTGCGCTCGCCGCCACCTGGCGCCGCCTCCTCGCCGAGGCCGACGCGGCGGGCGGCAGCCGCGAACAGCGGATCGACGCCGCACGCCGGACCTGGCGCGAGGGCTTCATCGCCGAAGCCCTCCTGCGCACCGCCGCCCGCCCCACCCTCGACACCAGCGGCGAGCGGCACACCGCCACCCTCACCGGCGACGACTTCGCCGGCTTCCGGGCCACGTACGAGGACCCGGTGACGTACGACTGGAACGGGTGGACCGTCTGCAAGCCCGGCCCCTGGTCCCAGGGGCCGGTCCTGCTCCAGCAGCTCGCCCTGCTGCCGGACGCGCTGCCCGAGTACGGCACCGCGGACTACGTCCACACCCTGATCGAGGGCAGCAAGCTCGCCATGGCCGACCGCGAGGCCTGGTACGGGGATGCGGGCGAGGTGCCGCTCGGCACCCTGCTCTCGGAGGGCTACAACTCCGCCCGCCGCGCCCTGATCGGCGCCACGGCCTCGTACGAGCTGCGCCCCGGCAGCCCCGACGGCCGCCCCCCGCGCCTGGCCGCTTTCCCGGGAGCCGAGGGAGAGGCGTACGGGCATGTCGACACCGTCGACACCGGCGAGGGCGAGCCGACGGTCGCCATGAACGGTGTGGTCCACGGCGACACCTGCCACGTCGACGTCGTCGACCGCTGGGGCAACATGATCTCCGCAACGCCCAGCGGCGGCTGGCTGCAGTCCAACCCCGTCGCACCGGAGCTCGGCTTCCCGCTCGGCAGCCGACTGCAGATGACCTGGCTGGAACCGGGGCTGCCCAGCTCCCTCACCCCCGGCCGGCGTCCGCGCACCACCCTGTCGCCCTCCCTCGCGCTGCGCGGCGGCGAGCCGGTGATGGCCTTCGGCACCCCGGGCGCCGACCAACAGGACCAGTGGCAGCTGCACTTCCTCCTCGCCGTCGCCCTGCGCCCGTCCTGGCGCGGCGGGCCCGATCTCCAAGGCGCCGTCGACGCGCCCAACTGGCACCAGTCGGGCTTCCCCGGCTCCTTCCACCCGCGCCGGGCGCAGCCCGGCAGCATCACCGTCGAGTCCCGCATCGGCGAGGAGATCATCGCGGAGCTGCGCCGCCGGGGGCACGACGTGACCGTGGGAGGGCCGTGGTCGGAGGGGCGGCTGTGCGCAGTGACCCGCGACCCGGAGACCGGGGTGCTGTCGGCGGCCGCCAACCCGCGCGGGATGCAGGGGTACGCGGTGGGGCGCTGAGCCGCTGTTCACCCCCGATACGTGCTCCGTACACCCGGGCCTCACCGGTTGTCGGTGGGGCATGGTTCGATGGATGCATGATCGATGAGTTTCTCGCGGGTGATCTGAACGACGTCGAGGAAGCGGTCCGCAAGGCCGCGGCCGCCGAGATCATGCCGCGATTCCGGCAGCTGGCCGCCGACGACATCGTCGAGAAGAACGGCCCGCACGACCTGGTGACCGTCGCCGACCGGCTCGCGGAGGAGCGCCTCACGGCGGATCTCACGGCGCTGCTGCCCGGCTCCGTGGTCGTCGGCGAGGAGGCCGTGCACGCCGACCCGTCCGTCCTGGACGCGCTCGGCGGCGACGCCCCGGTGTGGATCGTCGACCCGGTCGACGGCACCCGGCAGTTCGTCCACGGCGACTCCGGCTTCGCCACCCTCGTCTGCCTCGCCCACCACGGCGAGCTGCTCGCCTCCTGGACGTACGCCCCCGCCCTGGACCTGATGGCCGTCGCCCGCCGCGGCGGGGGAGCGGTGCTCAACGGCGAGCGGATACGCAGCGGTTCGCCCGAGCCCGGCAAGCACCTCGAAGTCGCCATATCCCACTACGACTTCACCACCCCCGAGGAGAAGCGCGTCCTCGGCACGCTGCTGACCGACGCCATCACCCCGCGCCCCTGCGGCTCGGCGGGCCTCGAATACCTGCACGTCGCCCAGGGAACGCTCGACGGCCTGGCCTTCTCCTGGGAGAACGCCTGGGACCACGCCGCGGGGCTGCTGCTGGTCGCCGAGGCGGGCGGCGCGAGCGCGACCGTCGCCGGCGAGCCCTTCCGCATCACCGGGGGCAACGCCCTGCCGTTCGCGGCCGCCCGGGACGCGGAGACGCTGCGGCATATGCTGGGGCTGCTGGCATCCGCCGGCTGACCAGACTGCAGGGGACGAGGGGAGTCCGACCGGTGGCCACCATGCTCGACGCGGTCGTTGTAGGGGCCGGGCCCAACGGGCTCACCGCCGCTGTCGAACTGGCCCGCCGCGGTCTGGCGGTCGAGGTGTACGAGGCCGCCGACAGCATCGGCGGCGGCGCGCGCACCGAGGAGCTGACCCTCCCGGGCTTCCGTCACGACCCCTGCTCCGCCGTGCACCCGCTCGGCGTCCGCTCGCCGGCCTTCAGCGCCATGCCGCTCTCCCGGTACGGGCTGGAATGGGTCCACCCCGACCTGCCGATGGCGCACCCCTTCCCCGACGGCACGGCCGCCGTGCTCTCCCGCCTGGTCGGCGAGACGGCCGGCTCGCTCGGGCCGCGTGATGCGGGCGCGTACCGACGGCTCGTCGCGCCGTTCCAGGGCAAGTGGCCCACGCTCGCCGCCGACTTCCTGCGCACCCAGTGGGACGGACTGCCGCGCGACCCCGTCACCTACGCCCGGTTCGGCGTGCTCGCCGCCCAGTCCGCCGCGCTGCTCACCCGCCGCTTCCACGGCGAGAAGGCCCGCGGCCTGTTCGCCGGGCTCGCCGCCCACGGCATCGCCCCGCTCACCGGCTTCGGCACCGGCGGCATGGCCCTGCTCTTCGCGATCGCCGCCCACGAGTGCGGCTGGCCCGTGCCGCGCGGCGGTTCGCAGTCCATCGCGGATGCCCTCGCCGGGTACCTGCGCGCCCTGGGCGGCACGATCCACACCGGCTTCGAGGTCAAGCGGCTGGACGACCTGCCGCCCGCCCGCGCCTACGTCTTCGACACCTCGCCCACGGCCGTGGCCCGCATCGCCGGGCTCGGCAACGCGTTCGCGAACTACCGGTACGGCCCCTCCGTCTTCAAGATCGACTACGCGCTGGACGGCCCCGTCCCCTGGACCGCGGAGCCGGCCCGCAAGGCCGGTACGGTCCACATCGGCCCCACCTACGGGGAGATCAAGGGCGCACTGGGCGCCGCGCTCGACGGCAGCGACCCCGAAGTCCCCTTCCTCATCACGGCCCAGCCGACCCTGGTGGACCCGACCCGCGCCCCCGAGGGCAAGCACACGTTCTGGGTGTACGGCCACGTGCCCAACGGCTGGGAGGGCGACGCGACCGAGGTGATCGAGCGCCAACTGGAGCGCTTCGCACCGGGGTTCCGCGACCTCGTCCTCGCCCGCGCCACGGCCGGGCCGCCGCAGCTCGCGGCCCGCAACGCCAACTATGTGGGCGGCGACATCGCGATCGGCTCGGTCGCGGCCCTGCGGCTGGTCGTCCGGCCCCGGCTGGCCCGCGTGCCGTACGCGACGGCACACCCCGCCGTCTTCCTGTGCTCCTCGGCGACCCCGCCCGGCCCCGGGGTGCACGGCATGTCCGGCCACCACGCGGCCAAGGCGGTGTGGCGCAGCCTGCGGCGTAGCGCCCCGTAGGGGCGCGGGGAACTGCGCGCTCAGCCACGACGCACCCGCAGTCGACGTCCCGGGGCTTCGCCCCGAACCCCTGGGGTGGTGCGTCGGCTGCAGGCCGTCGGTGGCTGGTCGCGCAGTTCCCCGCGCCCGTTACGGGGCGCCGCCGCTCAGGCGGCCTGCTCCAACTCCGCCAGCAGACCGGCCCGTACGGCCTCCATGTCTGTGCCGAGCCTGACCAGCAGCGCAGCGGCCCCCTTGTCCTCCGGGTCGAGGATCCCGAGCAACACGTGCTGGGTGCCGATGACCTTGTCCTTGCGGGCCTTTGCCTCCCGCAGCGAACGTTCCAGCGCCTTCTTCGCACGGGGCGTGAACGGGATGTGCCCCTTCGGCGCGCTCTTCGCGCGGTCCAGCGCTCCGGGGCCGAACACCTCCTCGGCCCTGTCCCGTACGGCATCGAGGTCGATGCCGATCGCGCCGAGCGCGGCCGCGTCCTCCTCGTCGAGCCCGCCCGCCCCGGCCGGCGTGAGCGCGGCCCGGCACGCCGCGGGCGTCAAGCCGAGCCGCTCCAGCGTGGCCGCACCGGGCGCTCCGGTGCGGGAGGCGACGCCGAGCAGCAGGTGCTCGCTGCCGATCCACGAGTGGTGCAGCATGCGCGCCTCCTCCTGCGCGAGGACGACGACGGTGCGGGCTTCTTTGGTGAACCGTTCGAACATGCCTACCTCCTGGCGTGTTTCTTGTGCACTGCCTGCCTGCTGACTCCCAGGGCGGCCCCGATCTCCTCCCAGGACCAGCCCTGTGTGCGCGCGTTGTCGACCTGCAAGGCCTCCAGCCGCTCGACGAGCCGCCGCAGCGCGGCGACGGCGCGCAGCCCCACGCGGGGGTCTGCGTTCATGGCTGCCTCGGTGGTGCCGAGCGCGTCCTTCGCATCCGTTCCGGCCATGGTGTCAATGTAGGTTGACGACCCGCGGCGTGTCAATGTTCGTTGACAGTGGGTGCGGGGTGCGATGTCGGCTTTGTGGATGTGTCGACTTTCAGGTGGCGTCATCACTCCCGTGGAGTCGTTTTGTATGCCTGCGCATCCCCTGTCGGGGTGATGCGCCGGTGGCATCCGGGCCAAGGCCCGGGCCCGTCTCGGCAGGGCGTTCCCGGCGGTGTGGTCCTGTGCCACTCGGGGGTCCCCGAGGGTGAAAGGAGAGACATGTCGCTATTTCGAGAACGAACGGCGACGTCGATGCCGGGACGTGGCGCGGTCATGACGGGGGTGGTGTTCGCGCTGTGCGCATCGGCGGGCGGGGCCGCGTTCGGCCTCGCCGGCGGCAACGAGCAGGACGGGGTGCCCGGGAAGGTGGTCTCCCGTACGGGCCAGCACGTGCGCAGCGAGCCCACGACGACCTCGCGGATCGTCGGTACGCGCGCGTCCGGCGAGCGGGTCCTCATCGCCTGCAAGGTCGTCGGCGAGGTGGTGTCCGGGGACCGCTACTGGTACCAACTCGCCGATCGCGCCGGGTGGATGAGTGCGCACTACGTGCAGAACTACGGGGAGGTGTCGCTGTGCGGGGGCGGGCCGGGCGGTTCGCAGGGGGGTAAGGGCGATGCCGGATCCGCCGGTTCGAAGGGGCCTGCCGGTTCGAAGGGTGACAAGGGCGACAAGGGTGGCCCGGGTCCTGCGGGACCGGCCGGGCCGATAGGGCCTGTTGGCCCCGCGGGGCCGAAGGGGGACAAGGGGGAGAGGGGGGAGAGAGGCGATGCAGGGGGGCCGGGAGGTTCGCCCGGGCCCAAGGGGGACAGGGGTGACAAGGGTGAACCGGGGCCTGCCGGGCCGACGGGGCCTGCGGGCCCGAAGGGAGACAAGGGGGATCAAGCTGCCCCCGGAGGTCCGGGGCCGCAGGGGCCTGCTGGGCCCAAGGGCGACCCGGGTGCGGTCGGCTCGAAGGGCGACAAGGGCGACCCCGGGGCCGTGGGTCCAGCGGGACCTGCCGGGCCGCAGGGGCTCGTTGGCCCGAAGGGGGACAGGGGCGAGGTGGGTCCTGCAGGACCAGCGGGACCTGTGGGAGCGGTAGGCCCTGCGGGACCGAAGGGGGATCCGGGCGTCGCGGGACCTGCGGGCCCGGCCGGTCCGGTCGGCCCCGCCGGCTCTCTCGGTCCCGTGGGCCCCAAGGGCGACCCGGGCGACCCGGGCGTCGCGGGACCTGTGGGTCCCGCCGGTCCTGTCGGTCCCGCAGGCCCGGTAGGCCCTCTCGGCCCCATGGGCCCGAAGGGTGACCCGGGCGTCGTAGGCCCTGTGGGTCCCGCCGGTCCTGTCGGTCCCCTGGGCCCGGTAGGACCGGTAGGCCCGGTAGGACCGAAGGGCGACACCGGCCTCACTGGCCCCATGGGTCCCACCGGCCCCCTCGGTCAGCAGGGTCCTGTCGGCCCGCAAGGGCCCGTCGGGCCACAAGGGGCCAAGGGGGACAAGGGCGAGCCGGGTGTCACGGGTCCTGCAGGTCCGGTGGGGGCTGTTGGGCCGGCGGGGCCCGGGGGACCGGCCGGTCCCACCGGGCCATCCGGGTCAGCGGGGCCCACAGGTCCCATCGGTCCCGCCGGGCCCAGGGGTGACAGGGGAGAGCAAGGGCCCACGGGTCCTGTGGGTGTTCAGGGGCCCATGGGCCCTGCCGGTCCCGCAGGCCCCGTGGGGGCTGCCGGGCCGCAAGGGCCCGCAGGGGCCAACGGACTCACCGGTCCCATGGGACCGAAGGGCGACAGGGGGGACGTCGGGCCGATGGGCCCGACCGGTCCGGTAGGCCCCCTCGGCCCGCAGGGGCTCGTCGGCCCCGCCGGTCCTGCCGGTCCGAGCGGCCCCACCGGCCCCCTGGGCCCGACCGGACTCACCGGCCCCGTAGGCCCTCCCGGCCCCCTCGGTCCGGTCGGCCCCGCCGGGCCTGCCGGACCGCAAGGGCCTGCAGGGCCTGCCGGTCCCGTCGGCCCTCCCGGTCCCGCGGGCGGATCCGGCGGCGGCGCACGGCCGTTGCTGGTCCAGCAGGAGTTCACCGTCCCGGGCACGGCCGCCCGCGGCCCGGCGCCCGCGGGGCAGCGCATCGTGCTGAAGAGCCCGCCCTGCCCTGCGGATTCACGGATCGTCAGCGGCGGATATTTCCAGGTCGGCAGCTGGGACGGCACCCTGCAGAAGATCGACTCCTATCCCAGCTTCGAGGAGAACCTCTACCTGGTGGGGGTGAACAACACGAGCCCGACTGCCGTCACGCTGAGGGTCTACGGGGTCTGTCTGCCCACGTGACCGCAGGGCGGGTCAGGTGGGAGAACCACCGGGCCCGCCCTGTGCCGCGTCCGACGGGCCCCTTACGGGGCGAAGGTTTGCCGTACACGCTCCAGTACCTCCGGCAGCGCGCTCCCGATCGGCTCCCGCACCAGTTCGTCGGCCCGTTCGTCGTAGGGGGTCGGCTCCGCGTTCACGATGACCAGCCGCGCCCCGTGGTCGGCCGCCAGGCCCACGAGGGAGGCCGCCGGGTGCACCGTCAGGCTCGTACCGACGGCGATGAAGACGTCGCACGCCTTGGTCACGGCCACCGCCTTGCCCAGCACCACCGGGTCCAGGCCCTCGCCGAACATCACCGTCGCCGACTTCAGGATGCCGCCGCACGCCGTGCAGGCGGGGTCCGGATCACCCGCCTCCACCCGGGCCAGCGCCTCCGCCATGTCCGAGCGGGCCTTGCAGTGTGTGCACTGCACCGCCCGTGCGGTGCCGTGCAGTTCGAGCACCTTGCGCTCCGGCATACCCGCCGCCTGGTGCAGTCCGTCGACGTTCTGCGTGATGACGCGCACCGGGGTGCCGGACCGTTCCAGCCGGACGACGGCCTCGTGCGCGGCGTTCGGGCGGGCGTGCCGCGCCGGGGACGAGAGCCGCATCTGCCAGGAGCGCCGCCGGAGGGCGGGGTCGGACATGTAATACGCGTACGTGACGAGCTTCTCGGCCTCGGGGTCGCGGCGCCACAGCCCGTCGGGGCCGCGGTAGTCGGGGATCCCGGAGTCGGTGGAGATCCCGGCCCCGCTGAGGATGGCCACCAGAGGGCGGGTGCCCGGACGTGTGCTCTCGCCGCTGCTCATGGCGCGAGGGTAGGCGGGCCGCGGGGCGCCCGGCGAGATCTTTTTGCGGTGCCCGGCGCTTCCGCCGGCGCCGCGGATCTATGGATGTGTCGACATATTCGGTTCGCGGCGCCGGTCACCTGCGTGGAGTCGTTCTGTATGTCCGTAGGTCCCTCGGGTGGGTGATGAGAGAGCGGCATCCGGACCAGGAATCGGACCCGTCTCGCAGCTGTATTACGACAAATATGTTCCTGTGCCACTTCAGAGTCTCTGTGAGTGGAAGGGGCGACATGTCGCTTTTTAAGACTCGGGCCGCGTTCTTTGTGACAGGGCGCGGAGCCGCTGCCATGGGGGTGACGCTCGCCCTGTGTGCCACGGCGGGCGGGGCCGCGTTCGCCATCGCGGGGGACGGGCACAGCAGCAGGGTGCCCGGCATGGTGGTCTCCCGTACGGGACAGTACGTGCGCAACGGGTCGACGACCACCTCGAAGGTCATCGACAGCCGTGGGCCGGGGGACGGGGTCCTCATCTCCTGCAAGCTCCAGGGCGAGACCGTGCAGGGTGACCGCTACTGGTACCGGCTCGCCGAGAACCACAACGGCTGGATGAGCGCGCACTACGTGAAGAGCTACGGGGTGGTGCCGCTCTGCCGCGCGGGCGGCGTCGCCGGAGGGGCCTACAAGGGGCCCGGAGGCAAGGGTCAGGGGCACGGGAAACCCGCCGGTCCCGCGAAACCCGCGGGAGCCGTGAAACCCTCCGGGCCCGTGAAGCCCGGCGGTCCTCCCCGGCCCCTCGCCCCGAAGGGGAACGGCGGCCCCGTCGCCCCCTCCCGGCCACCCAAGGGCAATCCCGCGGCGCCGGTGAAACCCGCCGCGCCCCCGCGGCCGAGCGCGCCCGTGTCGCCCGCCGTGCCGAAGAGCGACCAGGGCAGACCGCCGGGCACCGCCCCGATGGCGCCCTCCAGGCCCCCAAAACGGTGAGCGGCATCCCGTAGGACCCGTACCCCCCTGAGGAACTGCCGGTGGCCCGTCAGCAATGGCGGGCCACCGGCCTTTTGCTGCTGCGGGTCCGCGTCCCGGAATATCGTTCGAACTGGCGATCCGTCACCCGTATCGTTCCCGGTCGAACGTCCGACGCACGAGAAGGCAGTGGCCAGGTGAAGCGCAACGGTTGGGCCGACGAGGGGTTCGGGCCCGTCGCGGACGAGTTCTCCCGCAACTTCGACGAATTCGGGGAACTCGGCGCGGCCGTCTCCCTGTTCGTGGGCGGGCGCAAGGTCGTGGACCTGTGGGGCGGCATCGCGGACGAGCGGGACGGCAGGGCCTGGGAGGCCGGCACGGCCGCCCCGGTGTTCTCCACTGCAAAGGGCATCGTGACCGTCTGCGCCCTGCTGCTCGCCCAGGAGGGCCGCCTCGACCTCGACGCCCCGATGGCCTCGTACTGGCCGGAGTTCGCGCAGCGCGGCAAGGAGGCGATCACGCTGCGCATGGTCCTCGCGCACCGCGCCGGACTGCCCGTCATCGACCTGACACCGACCTTCGCCGAGATCATGCAGTGGGATCCGGTCGTCCGGGCCCTGGAGGTGCAGGAGCCCTACTGGGAGCCGGGCACCGCGTACGAGTACCACGGCCACACCCTCGGCTGGCTCGCCGGCGAGGCGATCCGGCGCGTCACCGGCCTCACACCGGGCGCCTACTTCCGCAAGGCGATAGCGGACGACCTGGGCCTGCGCACCTGGATCGGCGTGCCGCAGGAGGAGGTCCCCCGCCTGGCCCGGCTCACCGAGGCCGAGGGCCGGCCCGGGCTGCCGGGCCCCGACTCGATCTTCTACCGGATCCTCACGATGAACGGCGAGTTCGTCTTCCCCGGCATCGACGACCCGCGCGGCTGGAACTCTCCCGCGATGCTGACCGCCGAGGTCCCCGCGACGGGCGCGGTCTCGTCGGCGAGCGGCCTGGCGGCGCTGTACGCGGCGGTGGCGACCGGCGTGGACGGCCGGCCGCGCCTGCTGTCGCGCGAGACCGTCACCGATGCGTTGCGGGAGCAAACGGCCGGTGCGTCGTGGGGCGGTCTGCCGGACATGGGTGCCCGCTGGGGCACCGGCTTCAAGCTCGACGCGCCGGGCCTGCTCCCGCTGCTCGGCGCGCGCAGCTTCGGCCACGACGGTTCGGGCGGCCCGGTGGCCTTCGGCGACGACGAGTTCGGCGTCGGGTTCGCCTACGTGCCGAACCGCATGATCGGCTACGGGGACCCGCGCGCCGAGCGGCTGTTGGCGGCGGTCCGGGGGTGCGTGAAGGGCTGAGCGGCTTCTGCCGTGCACAGGGCGCTGCCCGGGTGTTCCGCACGCCCGGGCATCCGCCTGTGCGCCGCAACCTACGGGGAGACGGAAGCGGTACCTCCGCCCACACTCGTACCGCCAACCCGAAGGAGGCGCATGATGCACGGCATACGCATGCACATCACCCGTCGGCTCAAGGGACACGCCAGGCGGCTGTCCACGTGGGCCGGTTCCGTCGCCCTGCTCGCGGCGGCAGTCGTCGCCGGGCCGGCCGCCGTCCCGGCCCGGGCGGCCCAGGGGGACCTGGACTGCGCGGCGCAGTTCACGATGACCATGAGCCCGGCACTCAAGCCGGGTGGAAGCGTGAACGTCAACGTCGCGGCGTCGATGGACAGTTGCAAGTCGGCCAACGGCACCTACGCACGGCTGCAGTCGGCCACGGCCACGGCGAGCGGTACGGCCACCTCCAGCAGTACGGGCAAGGGCCCGTGCGGTGTGCTGTTCACCGCGCAGGGCACCGGCACGATCACCTGGTCCGACAACTCCACCAGCACGATCCAGTTCACGGTGAACACCGATCCCACCAACGGGACCGTCACCTTCCACTGCGTCATCACCGGCGGCACGTTGAAGAACGACGGGGACACGGTGGTGCCCGTCGTCTCGGGCGCCCAGTGCAGCCCGGGCGGGCTGCAGTCGATGAGCGCGCACATGGCGGTCGACTTCGCCTGAGCGCGGGCGCGACGTCCGGCGGAGGGGGGGCTAGCCCTTGCCCCCCTCCGCGTCGTCCCCCCGCTCCCGCGCGCTCTTCGCCACGCGCCGCAGCCGCGGGTGCCGCACCGGGCCCGTCTCCGTGACGGCCTCGCCGACCATCGTGCGCAGCGCGTCGCCCAGGCCGTGCAGCGCGTGGTGCCGGGCCGGGCCCGCGCCCGGGTCCTCGCGGAGTTCGCTCAGCAGGGACCAGCACAGGGCCAGCATCACCAGGACGAACGGCAACGCCACGAGGATCGTCGCCGACTGGAGCGAGCCCAGCCCGCCGGCCACCAGGAGCACCGCCGCCACCGCGGCCATCAGCACGCCCCACGTCACCACCAGCCACGTCCGCGGGTGGAGCGCGCCCCGGCTGGACAGCGAACCCATCACCAGGGATGCGGAGTCCGCACTCGTGATGAAGTACGTCATCACCAGAACCATCGCCAGCCACGACACCACCGTCGACAGCGGCAGCGTGTCCAGGAGCGCGAACAGCGAGGCCTCCGCGCCCTCTTTGACCGTTCCCGCCATGTCGGCCGCACCGGTCATGTCCAGCCGCAGGGCGCTGCCGCCCATCACGCAGAACCACACCACCGTCGCGCCGCTGGGCACCAGCAGCACGCCGATCAGGAACTCGCGGATCGTCCGGCCGCGGGAGATACGGGCGATGAAGGTGCCGACGAACGGGGCCCACGACAGCCACCAGGCCCAGTAGAAGACCGTCCACGCGCCGAGCCACTTCGAGTCCGTGAAGGCGCCGGTGCGCGTGGCCAGCGTCAGCAGGTCGTGGAGGTAGCCGCCTGCCGCGGCCGGAATCGTGTTGAGGACGAAGACCGTCGGGCCGACCACGAAGACGAACAGCATCAGGCAGGCGGCCAGCACGATGTTGAGCGTGCTGAGCCACTTCACGCCCTTGTGCAGGCCCGAGAAGGCGGAGAGCACGAAGGCCGCCGACAGGACGGCGATGATGACGAGCTCCAGCGACCGGGAGTCCTGGACGCCCGTGGTGATGTTGAGGCCCTTGGACACCTGGAGGGCCCCCAGGCCCAGGCTTGTCGCCGTGCCGAAGACCGTGGCGAAGACGGCCAGCAGATCGATCACCCGGCCCGGCCAGCCGTCCGCCCGCTCCTCGCCGAGCAGCGGGGCGAACGCCGCGCTCAGGCGGTTGCTCCGGCCCTTGCGGAACCCGGCGTAGGCCAGGGCCAGGCCGGACATCCCGTAGATGGCCCACGGGTGCAGGGTCCAGTGGAAGAACGAGTACTCCAGCGCCGTCCGGGCCGCCGCGGGGGAGCCCGCGGTCACCCCGCTGCCCGGCGGTGGGGAGACGAAGTGCTGCAGCGGCTCGCCGACCCCGTAGAACATCAGGCCGATGCCCATCCCCGCGCTGAACATCATCGCGATCCAGGCGAGGTTGCCGAACTCGGGCTGGTCGTCGTCCTTCCCGAGCCGGATCCGGCCGAACCGGCTGAAGGCGATGACCACGCACAGCGCGAGGAAGACGTCGGCGGCGATCACGAACAGCCAGGCGAAGTTGTTCAGCACCCAGCTCAGGGCCGTCCCCGACACCCGGTCGAAGGAGTGCTTGCCGAGAGCCGCCCAGGCGACCACCGCCAGGACGGCGAGACCGCCGATGGCGACCAGCGGCCGGTCCGGGGGGCCCGCCTGGGGATCGTGTACGTCGGTGCTCATGACGCCCCACTATGGCCGGGAAGCGGCCGATTGCCCGGCCTGGCACGCCGCGGCGCCCCCCGGGGGTGTCCGGCGGGTCTTCGTCACGCGGCACCATGACGCCCCTTACGGGGCGTCGGTTCCCGCCGATAGGGTCACTGCGGCGCGACGGACGGAGGGTGGCGGAGCGATGCGTGTGCTGATCGCCTCGGACAAGTTCAAGGGCTCGCTGACGGCCGTCGAGGTCGCCGAGCACGTCGGTGCCGGGCTGCGGAGGGCCGTGCCGGGAACCGAGATCGTCCCGCTGCCCGTCGCGGACGGGGGCGACGGGACGGTCGACGCGGCCGTCGCCGCCGGCTTCGAGCGGCGCGAGGTGCCGGTCACCGGCCCGGCGGGCCGGCCGGTCCGGGCGGCGTACGCCTTCCGGCGCGCGGACGGCACCGCCGTGGTGGAGATGGCCGAGGCGTCCGGACTGCGGTACGGGGCCGGGGCGCCGCTGACGGCCACGACGCACGGGACGGGCGAGCTGGTGCGGGCCGCGCTCGACGCGGGGGCGCGGACCGTCGTCCTCGGCGTGGGCGGCAGCGCCACCACCGACGGCGGCGCCGGGATGCTCACGGCCCTCGGTGCGCGGTTCCTGGACGCGGGGGGACGTCCCGTCGGGCCCGGGGGCGCGGGGCTTGCCGGTCTTGCCCGCGCCGATCTGTCGGGCCTCGATCCGCGGCTGCGCGGGACGGCGGTCGTGCTCGCGAGCGATGTCGACAATCCGCTGACCGGGCCGCGGGGCGCAGCTGTGGTGTACGGGCCGCAGAAGGGGGCCTCGCCCGAGGACGTGGCCGTGCTGGACGCGGCTCTCGCGCACTTTGCGACGGTGCTGGACCCGGCCCTCGCCGACGCGCCCGGCGCCGGGGCCGCGGGCGGTGTCGGGTACGGGGCGCTGGTGGGGCTGGGCGCGACGTTCCGTCCCGGGATCGAGGTCATGCTCGACGTGCTGGGCTTCGAGCGGGCCGTGGCCGGCTGCCGCCTGGTGATCACGGGGGAGGGGTCGCTGGACGGCCAGACCCTCCACGGCAAGGCGCCGGTGGGGGTTGCCAGGGCCGCCCGTGCGTGCGGGGTGGATGTGGTCGCCGTGTGCGGGCGGCTCGCCGTTGCGCCTGCGGCGCTGGCTGCGGCGGGGATCTCACGTGCGTACGCGCTGATGGATCTGGAGCCGGATCCTGAGCGGTGCATGGCCCACGCGGGCCCGTTGCTGGAGCGTGCGGCCGAGTCCCTCGCGCGGGACGTCCTGAGCTGACCTCAGAGCCTCTCCCGCCCACCCGCCCGATTGCCCTGAACCGTTCCGGTGCTGTCGACCGCTGCGGTCGTGTTCCGGGTAGCAGACCGGCCTCGCGCCCGGGGAAACGCGATGGGGCCCGAGCAGAGTCGCTCGGGCCCCATCAAAGCGCGCGGCACGCGTTACGGCAGCTGCGCTGCCCGCGCCTCGCGGCGGTTGTCGCGGAACGTGTTCACCCGGCGTGCCGTGGCGAACAGCGGAATGACCGCACCCAGGACGACCTGCAGCGCGCACCCCGTCTGCATCAGCAGCTCGCCGCCCGGGGCCTCGAAGGCCCAGGCCGCCAGCAGGCCCATGCTGAGGACGATCCAGCTGAGCATCGCCACCGCAAGCCGGCCCCGCGGCTTGGGGTACTCGACCCGGCTCACCATCAGCCACGCCACACCCACGATGGCGAGCAGCGTCGGCACGAAGGGGAGCTCCAGCAGCACGATGGAGACCACCGTCAGCGCCCCGAAGGGGCTCGGCATGCCCCGGAAGATGCCGTCCCGCATCGGCACGCACGAGAAGCGGGCGAGCCGCAGCACCACGGCCAGCAGCACCACGATCGCCGCCACGGCCGAGACGCGCTGCATCGCGTCGTCGGCGACCATGCCCCAGACGACCACGAAGTACGCGGGCGCCAGGCCGAAGCTGATCAGGTCGGAGAGGTTGTCCAGCTCCGCGCCCATCGCCGAGGCGCGCAGCTTGCGTGCCACGAGCCCGTCGAAGAGGTCGAAGACCGACGCGAGCAGCATCAGCATCACCGCGGTCGCCGCGCTGTGCCGGGACATGCCGCCGTCCTCGTTGCCCGTCAGGTGCGGGATGAGGACGCCGGTGGTGGTGAAGTACACCGCCATGAACCCGCAGATCGCGTTGCCCAGGGTGAGGGTGTCCGCTATCGACAGCCGGGTCGACAGCGGCATGTCGTCCGTGCCGTCGGGGTCCAGGGGGTCCGCCTCCGGGACCCAGGCGGCCTGTGTGTCGGGATCAATCACGGTCAAGGCGGGTCACTCCTGCCGTGGTGGCCTGACCGACCTCGACCGCGACCTCGACGCCCTCGGGGAGGTAGATGTCGACGCGTGAGCCGAAGCGGATCAGGCCGATGCGGTCGCCCTGCTCCACCTTGGTGTCCGCGGTGACGTAGGGCACGATGCGACGGGCTACGGCGCCGGCGATCTGCACCATCTCGATGTCGCCGAGCTCGGTGTCGAAGTGCCAGACGACGCGCTCGTTGTTCTCGCTCTCCTTGTTGAACGCCGGAACGAAACCGCCGGGGATGTGCTCGACGGACGTCACCGTGCCGGCCAGCGGCGCGCGGTTGACGTGGACGTTCAGCGGGCTCATGAAGATGGCGACGCGGGTGCGTCCGTCCTTCCACGGCATGATGCTCTGCACCACGCCGTCGGCGGGCGAGATGACCCGGCCCCGGGTGATCTCGCGTTCCGGGTCGCGGAAGAACCACAGCATGCCCGCCGCGAGCGCGGTGGCGGGCACGGCCAGCGCCGCCCAGCGCCCGGAGCGGCGGGCCCGGGTGAGGCTGACCGCGGCCGTGGCGACGGTCGGGAGGAGCCACGGCGATGCTCCGCGCGCGAGGCGTACGCCGGCGAGGCTGTCTCGATGTGCAGAGGAAGAGCTGTGGGGCATGGGTGACCTTCGTAGCGGAGGGTGCCGCGTAATGATCGGGGGACGGCGGCTTTCCGGGGATGTTATCGGTTGCGGGCGGCAACTGGCCAAGCGCCAGGGCCAGTCACTGGCCGGACAACGATGACGGGGTGTGATCTTCTTCTCTGCTATATCGCCTCTTACCGGACATTCAACCCTGGATCCGGTACTCCTCGAGTAGCCGGCGCCCAATGATCATTTTCTGGATCTCGGCGGTACCTTCACCGATGAGCAGCATCGGCGCCTCGCGGTAGAGGCGCTCGATCTCGTACTCCTTGGAGAAGCCGTAGCCGCCGTGGATGCGGAAGGAGTCCTCGACGACCTCCTTGCAGTACTCGGAGGCCAGATATTTGGCCATTCCGGCCTCCAGGTCGTTGCGCTGACCCGAGTCCTTCTTCCGCGCCGCATTCACCATCATGGCATGGGCCGCCTCGACCTTTGTAGCCATTTCGGCCAGTTTGAACTGGATGGCCTGGTGTTGCGCGATGGGCTTTCCGAAGGTTTGACGCTGCTGTGCGTAGGAGACGCCCAGTTCGAAGGCACGCTGTGCGACGCCGCAGCCACGCGCCGCGACGTTGACGCGGCCCACCTCGACGCCGTCCATCATGTGGTAGAAGCCACGTCCGGTGACCCCGCCGAGCACGCGATCGGCCGGAACCCGCAGGCCGTCCATGATCAGTTCGGTGGTGTCGACGCCCTTGTAACCCATTTTATCGATCTTGCCGGGGATGGTCAGGCCCGGCTTGACCTGTCCGAATCCCGGCTCCTTCTCGATGAGGAAGGTCGTCATCGACTTGTGCGGAGCCGTCCCCTCGGGATGGCCCTCGTCGGTCCGGCACAGCACCGCGACGAGAGTCGACGAGCCGCCGTTCGTCAGCCACATCTTCTGGCCGTTCAGGACGAACTCGTCGCCGTCGCGCACCCCCTTGGATGTGATCGCCGACACATCGGAGCCCAGGCCCGGCTCCGACATGGAGAAGGCGCCCCGCACCTCGCCCGTGGCCATGCGCGGCAGGAAGTGGTCCTTCTGCTCCTGCGTGCCGTGCTGCTTGAGCATGTAGGCGACGATGAAGTGCGTGTTGACGATGCCCGACACGCTCATCCAGCCGCGGGAGAGCTCCTCCACGCACAGCGCATATGTGAGAAGGGACTCACCGAGGCCGCCGTACTCCTCCGGGATCATCAGCCCGAACAGGCCGAGTTCCTTGAGGCCCTCCACGATCCGCGTCGGGTACTCGTCGCGGTGCTCCAGGCCGGTGGCGACCGGGAGGATCTCCTTGTCGACGAAATCGCGGACGGTGGCGAGGATTTCCCGCTGGACGTCCGTCAGGCCGTCGGTCTGCGCCAGGCGCCCCATGTCACTTCTCCCGGACGATCGGCTCGGGGCGGCCGGGCTGTTCCCCGCCGCGCTTGTCGGTGTACTCGGCGGTGGGGACCATCACCTTGCGCCGGAAGACGCAGACGACGGTGCCGTCCTGCTTGTAGCCGCGGGTCTCCACGTGCACGATGCCGCGGTCGCTCTTGGACTTCGACGGCGTCTTGTCCAGCACGGTCGTCTCGCCGTAGATCGTGTCGCCGTGGAAGGTCGGCGCGATGTGCTTGAGCGACTCCACCTCGAGGTTGGCGATCGCCTTGCCCGAGACGTCCGGCACGGACATGCCCAGCAGAAGTGAGTAGATGTAATTGCCTACCACCACATTCTTGCCGAAATCGGTGGTCTTCTCGGCATAGTTGCTGTCCATGTGCAACGGGTGATGATTCATCGTGAGCAGACAGAACAGGTGGTCGTCGTATTCGGTGACGGTCTTTCCCGGCCAGTGCTTGTAGACGTCCCCGACGGTGAACTCTTCGTAGGTACGGCCGAACTGCATCGCCCTCACGCCTCCGGGATCTCGAACTTGGACGTGCGGGTCATGCCGGCCGCCCGGCCCTTGCCGGCGACGACCAGGGCCATCTTGCGGCTCGCCTCGTCGATCATCTCGTCGCCGAGCATCGCCGAGCCCTTCTTGCCGCCCGCCTCGGAGGTGCAGTAGTCGTAGGCGTCCAGGATCAGCTCGGCGTGGTCGTAGTCCTCCTGCGAGGGCGAGAAGACCTCGTTGGCCGCCTCCACCTGGCCCGGGTGCAGCACCCACTTGCCGTCGAAGCCCAGCGCGGCGGCGCGGCGGGCGACCTCCTTGTAGCCCTCGACGTTGCGGATCTGCAGGTACGGGCCGTCGATCGCCTGCAGGTCGTGCGCACGGGCCGCCATCAGGATCCGCATGAGGATGTAGTGGTAGGCGTCCGCCGGGTAGCCGGGCGGCTGTTCGCCGACCACGAGCGACTTCATGTTGATCGAGGCCATGAAATCCGCCGGGCCGAAGACGATCGTCTCCAGGCGCGGTGAGGCGGCGGCGATGTCGTCGACGTTCACCAGGCCCTTGGCGTTCTCGATCTGCGCCTCGATGCCGATGCGGCCCTGCTCGAAGCCCATGGTCCGCTCGATCTGCGTCAGCAGCAGGTCCAGGGCGACGACCTGCTGGGCGTCCTGCACCTTGGGCAGCATGATGCAGTCGAGGTTGGGGCCCGCGCCCTCGACGACCGTGATGACGTCGCGGTACGTCCACTGCGTGGTCCAGTCGTTGACCCGCACCACGCGCGTCTTGCCCGACCAGTCGCCGGTGTTGAGCGCGTCGACGATGGTGTGCCGCGCGCCCTCCTTGGCCAGCGGTGCGCAGGCGTCCTCCAGGTCGAGGAAGACCATGTCCGCGGGGAGGCCCTGGGCCTTCTCCAGGAAGCGCGGGTTGCTGCCCGGGACGGCGAGGCAGGAGCGGCGCGGGCGCAGCCGGTTGACGGGGGCAGGCGTGGAAGACGCGGTCATGCGGAAACCTCCAGAGGGTCGAGCCGGTTTGCTGTACGGATCTCGTCGACGATACGGCCGATGATCTCCGTGATCCCGAAGTCCTTCGGGGTGAAGACCGCTGCGACGCCGGCCGCCCGCAGGGCGGTGGCATCGGCGGACGGGATGATGCCACCGACGATCACGGGCATGTCCTCCGCCCCCGCGCGCCGCAGCCGGGCCAGGACGTCCGGGACGAGCTCGGCGTGCGAGCCGGAGAGGATCGACAGGCCCACGCAGTGGACGTCCTCCGCGACGGCCGCCGAGACGATCTGTTCCGGGGTGAGCCGGATGCCCTGGTAGACCACCTCGAACCCGGCGTCGCGGGCCCGTACGGCGATCTGCTCGGCCCCGTTGGAGTGGCCGTCCAGGCCGGGCTTGCCGACCAGCAGGCGCAGCTTGCCGCAGCCCAGGTCGGCGGCCGTGCGCGAGACCTTCTCGCGGACGGCGGCCAGCGGGGTGCCGGCCTCGGCGGCCACGGCCACGGGGGCGCCGCCGACGCCCGTGGGCGCCCGGTACTCGCCGAAGACGTCCCGCAGGGCCCAGGACCACTCGCCGGTCGTCACGCCCGCGCGGACGCACTCCAGGGTGGCCGCCATCAGATTGCCGTCCCCGGCCGCGGTCTTCTTCAGGGCCGACAGGGACTCCTGGGCGCGCACCTCGTCGCGGTCGTCGCGCCAGGAGTGCAGGGCGGCCACGACGCGGGCCTCGTTCGCCGGGTCGACGGTCATGATGGCGGTGTCGAGATCGGCGGTGAGCGGGTTGGGCTCGGTCGTCTCGAAGCAGTTGACGCCGATGATCTTCTCCTCGCCCGCCTCGATCCGGGCGCGCCGCTCGGCGTGCGAGGAGACCAGCTGGGACTTCAGGTAGCCGGACTCCACGGCCGCCAGCGCCCCGCCCATCTCCTGGATGCGCGCGATCTCGGCCGTGCACTGCTCGACGAGGGCGTCGACCTTGGCCTCGATCACGTGCGAGCCGGCGAAGATGTCGTCGTACTCCAGCAGGTCGCTCTCGTGCGCCAGCACCTGCTGGATGCGCAGCGACCACTGCTGGTCCCAGGGGCGCGGCAGCCCCAAGGCCTCGTTCCAGGCGGGCAGTTGGACGGCGCGGGCGCGGGCGTCCTTGGAGAGGGTGACGGCCAGCATCTCCAGGACGATGCGCTGGACGTTGTTCTCCGGCTGTGCCTCGGTCAGGCCGAGGGAGTTGACCTGCACGCCGTAGCGGAAGCGGCGCTGCTTGGGGTTCCCGATGCCGTAGCGCTCACGGGTGACCGTGTCCCAGATACGGGCGAACGCCCGCATCTTGCACATCTCCTCGATGAACCGGACGCCTGCGTTGACGAAGAACGAGATGCGGGCGACGACCTCGCCCCTGCGCTCCTCGGGAACCTGGCCGGAGGCGAACACGGCGTCCAGCACGGCGATCGCCGTGGACATCGCGTACGCGATCTCCTGCACCGGCGTGGCCCCCGCCTCCTGCAGGTGGTAGCTGCAGATGTTGATCGGGTTCCACTTCGGGATGCGGTTCACCGTGTAGGTGATCAGGTCCGTCGTCAGGCGCAGGGACGGTCCCGGCGGGAAGACGTGCGTCCCGCGCGAGAGGTACTCCTTGACGATGTCGTTCTGCGTCGTCCCCTGCAACTGCGTGATGTCGGCGCCCTGTTCCTCCGCGACCACCTGGTACATCGCCAGCAGCCACATGGCGGTGGCGTTGATGGTCATGGAGGTGTTCATCTGCTCCAGGGGGATGTCCCGGAACAGCCGCCGCATGTCCCCGAGATGGGCGACCGGGACCCCGACCCGGCCCACCTCGCCGCGGGCGAGCACGTGGTCGGGGTCGTAGCCGGTCTGCGTCGGGAGGTCGAACGCGACCGAGAGGCCGGTCTGGCCCTTGGCGAGATTGCGCCGGTAGAGCTCGTTGGACGCCTCGGCGGTGGAGTGGCCGGCGTACGTCCGCATCAGCCACGGACGATCCTTCTGACGCTCAGTCATATCGCTGGTCTCACACGTTCCGGAAGCGGTTGATGGCGTCGAGGTGCTGCGCCCGCATCTCCGCGTCGCGCACACCCATGCCCTCCTCGGGCGCCAGGCACAGCACGCCGACCTTGCCCTGGTGCAGGTTGCGGTGCACGTCGTAGGCGGCCTGCCCGGTCTCGGCCATGGTGTAGGTCTTCGACAGCGTCGGGTGGATCTTCCCCTTGGCGATCAGGCGGTTGGCCTCCCACGCCTCGCGGTAGTTGGCGAAGTGGGAGCCGATGATGCGCTTCAGCGACATCCACAGGTAGCGGTTGTCGTACTGGTGGTTGTAGCCCGAGGTCGAGGCGCAGGTGACGATCGTGCCGCCCTTGCGCGTGACGTACACGGACGCGCCGAAGGTCTCGCGGCCCGGGTGCTCGAAGACGATGTCCACGTCCTCGCCGCCGGTGAGTTCGCGGATGCGCTTGCCGAACCGCTTCCACTCCCGCGGGTCCTGGTGGTGCTCGTCCTTCCAGAACCGGTAGCCCTCCGCGCTGCGGTCGATGATCGCCTCGGCGCCCATCCGGCGGCAGATCTCCGCCTTCTGCTCGCTGGAGACCACACAGATGGGGTTGGCGCCGCCGGCGAGCGCGAACTGCGTTGCGTACGAGCCGAGTCCGCCGCTCGCGCCCCAGATCAGCACGTTGTCGCCCTGCTTCATCCCGGCGCCGTTGCGGGAGACCAGCTGCCGGTACGCGGTGGAGTTGACCAGGCCGGGGGCGGCGGCCTCCTCCCAGCTGAGGTGGGCCGGCTTGGGCATCAGCTGGTTGGACTTCACCAGGGCGATCTCGGCGAGCCCGCCGAAGTTGGTCTCGAAGCCCCAGATGCGCTGCTCGGGGTCGAGCATGGTGTCGTTGTGCCCGTCGGCGGACTCCAGTTCGACGGAGAGACAGTGGGCGACCACCTCGTCGCCGGGCTTCCAGGCGTTGACGCCGGGGCCGGTGCGCAGCACCACGCCCGCCAGGTCGGAGCCGATGACGTGGTACGGCAGGTCGTGCCGTTTGCCGAGCGGGGAGAGCTTTCCGTAGCGCTCCAGGAAGGCGAAGGTGGAGACGGGCTCGAAGATCGAGGTCCACACGGAGTTGTAGTTCACCGAGCTGGCCATGACGGCCACGAGCGCCTCGCCGGGCCCGAGTTCGGGCACCGGCACCTCCTCGACGTGGAGCGACTTGCGCGGATCCTTCTCCCGGGAGGGGAGTCCGGCGAACATCTCCGCTTCGTCCTTGTGCACGGTGACCGCGCGGTACGACTCGGGGACGGGCAGCGAGGCGAAGTCCTCGCTGGACGTGTCTGACGCGAGGATCGCGTCGAGTATCTGGTTCACGGTGGGCCTCCGGCGAAGCACGTCTACGAACGGCTCGAGGGAACGTCGGGGGTGGTGCAGAGGCGGTGCCGTCGGTTCGGCGGGGTGGTGCTCGGCGAGCGCTGGTGGCGCAACTGATGCCTGTGACGCAGGCGTCCGGGCGCACAAGGTGCTTGTGGGGACAGCCGGCACACGACGTTGGTGTCTGCGTGCCGGCCGCCCGGACACCGCCAAGGTATGGCACCGGGTGCCACTCGACAAGACACTCGGTGCCAAGAATTTCTCTCAGATGTCATCTGGAGGGCGCGAATGAGCAACAAGGGCCGCCCCATTGGGGCGGCCCTTGTGTCGATATGGGTGGTATCGCGCCCCGTAAGGGGCGCGGGGAACTGCGCGACCAGCCACAGCCGGCCTGCAGTCGCTCAAACCTCCTTGAGCGCCCTCTCGATCGTGCGCATGACCTCACCGAGCGGCGCATCGGTACGCGCCACAGTCACCAGCACCTGCCCCTCGGCCCGCACCGACGCGGCAGGCGTCGAGTCCCGCCCCGCCCCGATCCCGGTACCGAACGTCTCCCGCACGATCGCGAACGCGTGGTCGAGCTGCGCCTCCAGATCGCCCTCCCCGCCGCCGCGCAGCCAGCGCCGCAGCACGTGGTTGTGCGCGGTGACCACCGCCGAGGCGGCGACCTCGGCGAGCAGCGGGTCGTCGCCCGTGTGGTGGGCGCTCTCGTCGAAGTGGCCCAGCAGATAGCGGGTGAACAGCCGCTCGTAGCGGGCCACCGAGGCGATCTCGCGCTCGCGCAGCGCCGGTACCTCGCGCGTCAGCCGGTAGCGCTCGACGGAGACGGCCGGGGAGGCCGCGTACATCCGCATGACCTCCTTGATCCCCCGGCAGACGGTGTCCAGCGGGTTCTCGTGCGGGGGAGCGGCCTCCAGCACGTCGGCGGCCCGCACGAGGGTGTCGTCGTGGTCGGGGAAGATGGCCTCTTCCTTGGAGCGGAAGTGGCGGAAGAAGGTGCGGCGGGCGACCCCGGCCGCGGCCGCGATCTCGTCGACCGTCGTCGCCTCGTAGCCCTTGGTCGCGAACAACTCCATGGCGGCCGTTGCGAGTCGGCGGCGCATGGTGAGCCGCTGGGCTGCGGCACGGCGGGAGCCGGCGCCCAGGGAGCTCGCGCTGCGCGGCGCCCGGGCACTCGCGGGCGCGGCGGGTTCGGATACGGCGGCGCTCCGGGAGGCGCGGGTGCCGTGGGCGGACTTGGCGGGCTGGGACATGTGGGGAACGTAACACGCGTCCGAGTGGGCGTGCCGGGGCGGACCGCCCGTGGGCTCCAGCAGCCCGCCCCAGCCGGCGTCCGGGTCAGGCCTTCGCATACTCGCGGAAGCCGCGGCCGGTCTTGCGCCCCAGGCGCCCCGCCGCCACCAGGTGTTCCAGCAGCGACGCGGGCGCGAGCCCGGGGTCGCGGAACTCGCGGTGCAGGACCTTCTCGATGGCCAGCGAGACGTCCAGCCCCACCACGTCGAGGAGTTCGAACGGCCCCATCGGGTATCCGCCGCCGAGCTTCATCGCCGCGTCGATCTGGTCCAGCGACGCGTAGTTCTCCTGCACCATCTTCACCGCGTTGTTGAGGTACGGGAACAGCAGCGCGTTGACGATGAACCCGGCGCGGTCCCCGCAGTCCACCGCGTGCTTGCCGACCCCGGCGCACACGTCGCGCACGGTGGCGTGCACCTCGTCGGACGTGAGCACCGTCCGCACCACCTCGACCAGCTTCATCGCGGGCGCGGGGTTGAAGAAGTGCATGCCGATCACGTCCTGCGGGCGCGAGGTCGCGCGGGCGCAGGCCACCACGGGCAGCGAGGACGTGGTCGTGGCCAGCACCGCCCCCGGCTTGCAGATCTTGTCGAGCGCCGCGAACAGCTGCTGCTTGACCTGCAGGTCCTCCGCCACCGCCTCGACCGCCAGGTCGACGTCCGCGAGCGCGTCGAGCGAGCCCGCCGTGGCGACCGCCGCCAGCGCCGCCGTCCGCTGCTCCGCGGTGATCCGGCCCTTCTCCACCGAGCGGGCCAGGGACTTGGCGATGCGCGCCTTGGCCGCCTCCGCCTTCTCCGGGGTGCGTGCCACGAGCACCACCTCGTAGCCCTTCTTGGCGAACACCTCGGCGATCCCGCTCGCCATCGTCCCCGACCCCGCGACGCCGACGCTCCGCACGCCGCGTCCGCCCGCCGCGCCCTGCGTCCCGCCGGGGCTCTCCGCATCCGCGACGACCACGGCGGAGCCGGGGGCCTCGTAGGTGTAGAAGCCGCGGCCCGCCTTGCGGCCGGTCAGCCCCGCCTCCGACAACTGGCCCAGGATCGGGGCGGGCGCGTGCAGCCGGTCGTGCGAGGCGGCGTACATGGCCTCCAGGACCGTGCGGGCGGTGTCGATGCCGATCAGGTCCAGCAGGGCGAGCGGTCCCATGGGCAGTCCGCAGCCCAGCCGCATCGCCGCGTCGATGTCCTCGCGGCCGGCATAGCGCGCCTCGTACATCGCGGCCGCCTGGTTGAGGTAGCCGAACAGCAGCCCGTCGGCGACGAATCCGGGGCGGTCGCCGATCGCGACCGGCTCCTTGCCCAGCTCGCGGGCGAGCGCGGTGACGGCGGCGACGGCGCCGGGCGCGGTGAGCACCGAGGAGACGACCTCGACCAGCTTCATGGCCGGCGCGGGGTTGAAGAAGTGCAGGCCCAGGACGCGTTCGGGGCGGGCGGAGTCGGCGGCCAGCCGGGTCACCGACAGCGCGTTGGTGCCGGTGGCCAGGATGGTGTCCGGGCGCACCACGGCGTCGAGGGCGGTGAACACCTCGTGTTTGAGGGCGTAGTTCTCGGGCACGACCTCGATCACCAGATCCGCGCCGGCGGCGTCCCGCAGCTCGCAGGAGGTGCGGAAGCGGGCCAGGGCGGCCCGGCGCTCGTCCTCGGTGATCCGCCCGCGCTCCACCGCACGGGCGGTCGCGGCCTGGAGCGCGGCGGCGGCCCGGGCGGCGGCCGCCTCGCTGACGTCGATGCCCACGACGGTCCGGCCGGCGCAGGTGAGCACCTCGGCGATGCCGGTGCCCATGGTGCCGAGGCCGACCACGGCGACGGTCGGGAACGGGGGGAGGGGGGACGGATCGGGACGGGACGGTCGGTCCATCACGGACTCCAAGGGAAGCCCCCGTCTGCGGACACGGGGGAGACGGCGGCCGGCGGGCCCCGCACGGGGCGCGGCGACTGAGGAAAACCGCGGACGGGTAACGGGTAAAGGGGGTCCGCGGAACGGGAGTTGCTGGCGGCGGGCCCTGTCCCGGGGCCTGCCGTACTGCCGAACCGACGTCAATGCAGGGGCGGCTGCGTCACCAGGCCGCCCGAGCGGTGGGGGCACCTCCCAGCGGTAGCTGGGGGAGTAGCCCGCTCTTGCCGGGAGATTAACTCACGGGTAACCAAGAGCACCAGGGGCTGTGCGCGCGACTTACGATGTGGTCCAGGCCACTCGGGGAGGAGAGCGGGAAATGGAAGAGGAATTCCGCGCGCTGCTGAAGCGGGTACGGGCCGAACTGGTCTCCCCTGCCGAGTTCTCGGCGTACGAACAGCTCCTCGCGCTCGTCCGCACCGACGGCCGCGCGGCGCGCGACGAGCTGGCGCACGTCCTCGTCGCCCCCGAACGGCCGCTGTGGGCACGGGAGATCGCCGCCTTCGCCCTCGGCTCCCAGGGCGACCGCCGGGCCTTCGAGACGCTGGTCCTCCTCCTCAACTACCGCGAGCCGGTGCGCTGCGCGACGGCCGCGCGCGTCCTGGCCCGGCTGCGCGACCCGCGCACCGCGAAGGCCGCGGCGGCCCTCGCCACCAATCCGCTGCGCACGGCGTACGCCCTGCACCCGGTGCGGCTGCTGACCGAGCTGCGGGCCCCCGAGTCGGTGCCCGCGCTCCTCTCCACGCTGGAGCGGCTGCTCGCGGCGCGCGACCACTGCTGGCCGGTCGCTCGCGCGTGCGTGGAGGGGCTGGGGGTGCTGGGCGACCGGCGCGCGGAGGCCACCTTGGTGGCCGCGCGCGAGCATGAGCGGTTGCGGCCCGCCGCGGTGGTCGCGCTGGCGCGCCTGGGGGGCCGGGCGCCGCGGTAGGGCTAGCGCCCGTAAGGGGCGCGGGGCTGTTTCGATGTGCGGCTCCGCCGCGTGGGCGCGACCAGCCACGACGCGCCCGCACCGGGCGCCCCGTAAGGGGCGCGGGGAACTGCGCGACCAGCCCCCACCGGCCTGCAGCCGACGCGCCATCCCAGGGGTCCGGGGCGAAGCCCCGAGCACATCGGCTGCGGGAGCGTCGTGGTTGCTCGCGCAGTTCCCCGCGCCCCTTACGGGGCGCCCCGGTGCCCCGCACCCGGATTTGGGCGGCTACCCGCAAGGGTGGTTGGCTGAGCCCACACCAAGTACGGAACGTCCGGAGGACAATGCCATGGGCCAGGTCGAGGCGACCACGGAGCGGATCATCGCGGCGAGCGCGGAGGACGTGTTCGACGCGCTGGCGGACTACAGCGGCGTCCGCCCCAAGCTGCTCCCCGAGCACTTCAGCGAGTACGAGGTGCGCGAGGGCGGCGACGGCGAGGGCACCCTGGTGCACTGGAAGCTCCAGGCCACCAGCAAGCGGGTCCGTGACTGCCTGCTGGAGGTCTCCGAGCCGTCCACCGGCCGTCTGGTGGAGAAGGACCGCAACTCCTCGATGGTGACGACCTGGACGGTCACCCCGGCCGGCGAGGGCCGCGCCAAGGCCGTGGTCCACACCGTCTGGAACGGGGCCGGCGGCATCGGCGGCTTCTTCGAGCGGACCTTCGCGCCGAAGGGCCTCTGCCGCATCTACGACGCCGTGCTCGCCCGCCTCGCGGCCGAGACCGAGGGCGGGCAGAGCGCCGGCTGAGCGCCTGCCGCACCCCCCGGCACCCGGGCCCGGACCGGAACTGGCCGTTCCGGGCTCACCGGTTCGAGTGGTTTTCCCGGCCGGGCTTCCCCCTTCCGACCGCCCCCGACCCCGCTCCGACCGGCGGAAAGTCCGTCTGTACGGCAATCTGGGGCGAATCGTCGCGCTTGCCCGCCCTTGCAGCTGAATGCGAGAAAAAGGCGGCAACGCAGGCGCGACGAAGGGGAGAAGTTACGTGGGCGGGTCCATCGTCGAGACCACCGTGGTGAAGGGCGAGCGCACACTCCCCCCGCCCCCGGCCGCAACCGTACCCGTCGACGGGGAGCCCCCGCCGGGTCCCGCGAGAGTCCGTGTGGTCTTCGCCGGGCTGATGCTCACGCTTCTCCTCGCCGCCCTCGACCAGACCATCGTCGCCACCGCCCTGCCCAAGATCGTCGGCGAACTGCACGGTCTCGGCAGGATGTCCTGGGCCGTCACGGCCTACCTCCTCACCTCCACGGTCGTCCTGCCGCTCTACGGCAAGTTCGGCGACATCTCCGGGCGCAAGACCGTCTTCGTCTTCGCCATCGTCGTCTTCGTCGCGGGCTCCGGCCTGGCCGGCTGGTCCCGCACGATGGAACAGCTCATCGCCTTCCGGGCGTTGCAGGGCGTCGGTGCCGGCGGGCTGCTGATCGGTGTGCAGGCCATCATCGCCGACATCGTCCCGGCCCGCGAGCGCGGCCGCTACATGGGCATGATCAGCGCCGCGTACGGACTGGCCTCCGTCGCGGGCCCGTTGCTCGGCGGCTTCTTCACCGACCACGCCTCCTGGCGCTGGTGCTTCTACGTCAACGTCCCCTTCGGGCTCGTCACGCTCGCCGTGGTCGGCGCCGCCCTCAAGCTGCCCCGGCCGCCGCGCCGGGCCCGCTTCGACGTCCTCGGCGCCCTGCTGCTGACGACGGCCTCCGTCTGCCTGGTGCTGCTGACCACGTGGGGCGGCACCGAGTACGCCTGGACCTCCCGCATGATCCTCGGACTCGGCGCGGGGGCGCTGGGCACGACGCTGCTGTTCGCCGTGGTCGAGCAGTTCGCGGCGGAGCCGATCATGCCGCCGCACCTGTTCCGCGACCCGGTGTTCACCGTCACCGCGCTCGTCGGGGCCGTCGTCGGCGTCGCGATGTTCGGCGCCGCCAGCTATCTGCCCAGCTTCCTGCAGATGGTCGACGGCGTCGGCGCGACCGCATCGGGCCTGCTGATGCTGCCCATGATGGGCGGCATCGTCGTCGCCTCGCTCCTCGCCGGCCACCTCATCAGCCGCACCGGTCACTACAAGCTGCTGCCCATCCTCGGCCTCGCCCTCTCCTCCGAGGGCATGTACCTGCTGTCCCACCTCGACACGAGCACCGGTCGGATCGTCTACAGCCTCTGGATGGCCATCCTCGGCGTCGGCATCGGCCTGTCCCTGCCCGTCCTCGTCCTCGCGGTGCAGAACTCCGTGCACCCGCAGGACCTCGGCACGGCCACCAGCGCCAACAACTACTTCCGGCAGATCGGGGGTTCGCTCGGCGCAGCCGTCTTCGGCACGCTCTTCGCCCACCGCCTCTCCGCCCGGCTCGTCACCGAACTCCCGCACCGTGCAGACCTCCCGGCCCCGGACTCCATCACCCCGCAGCTGGTGCACGCCCTGCCCGCACCCCTGCGCGACGGCTACGTCCGGGCCTACGCCGAGGCCATGCCGCGGATCTTCCTCTACCTCGTACCGGTGCTCATCGTGGGCTTCGTGCTCGCCTTCCTGCTGAAAGAGAAACCACTGGTGTCCCACCCCAACGCCCCCGAGGCCGCCATCCCGTCCGCGCGCACCGCATCCTTCATCGACCCGGTCACCCCGGCCCCGGCGCCGCCCCCGCTCGTCGCGGGCATCCCGGTGACGGGCGCCGTCCAGCACCTCGACGGCAGTACCGTGCCACGCGCCGCGATCACCCTCATCGACGTCCACGGACGCCAGATCGGCCGCGGCGCGAGCGGCGACGACGGGCGGTACGCCCTGAGCACCCCCGGCACCGGCTCGTACGTCCTCATCGCCGCGGCCGGCGGACACCAGCCGCAGGCCGTGACCGTGACGGTCGGCGAACGCCCCGTCGAACTGGACGTGGTCCTCGGCGGCGCCGGCCGCCTGGCCGGGACGGTGCGCACCGCCGACGGCTCGCCGGTGCGGGAGGCGCTCGTCACGCTGACGAACGTGCACGGCGAGGTCGTCGCCTCGACGCGGACCGGGCCCGAAGGGGGCTATGTCATCGGGGAGTTGATCGCCGGCGAGTACACGCTGGCGTCGAGCGCTCCGGCGTTCCGCCCGGCCGCGCTCCCGGTGACCGTCCAGTCCGCGCGCGAGACCCGCCAGGACATCGAGCTGGCGGGCGGCGCGGTCCTGCGCGGCACCGTCCGCGCGGGCGGCGGCCGCCTGGTGGAGGACGCGCGGGTGACGCTGCTGGACGCGGCGGGCAACGTGGTCGACTCGACGGTGACGGGCCCGGACGGCACGTTCCGCTTCGTGGACCTGTCGGCGGGCGAGTACACGGTCATCGCGGCCGGGTACCCGCCGGTGGCCACGGTGCTCCAGGTTGCCGGGGGCGGGCGGACGGAGCGGGATTTGATGCTGGGTCACGCGGACTGAGCCCCGTAAGGGGCGCGGGGCTGTTTCGATTTGCGGCTCCGCCGCGTGGGCGCGACCAGGCGCCCCGTAAGGGGCGCGGGGAACTGCGCGACAAGCCCCCACCGGCTCGCAGTCAACGCACCACCCCAGGGGTCCGGGGCGAAGCCCCGAGAACCTCGACTGCGGGCGCG